>CAZMAK010000143.1:0-4991 GCA_964564245.1 uncultured Ectothiorhodospiraceae bacterium
GCACCGCCAGCGAGGCGTTGCGCATGATCTGGTATTCCTTGTCGGTCAGGGTCTGGGCCGGGGCAACGGTAATGGAGTCGCCGGTGTGCACACCCATCGGGTCGAGGTTCTCGATCGAACAGATGATGATGCAGTTATCCTTGCGGTCGCGCACCACTTCCATCTCGAATTCCTTCCAGCCGAGAATGGATTCTTCCAGCAGCACCTCGCTGGTCGGTGACAGGTCCAGGCCGTGCTCGCAGATCGCGACGAATTCCTCCTTGTTGTAGGCAATACCGCCACCGCTCCCGCCCATGGTGAAGGAGGGGCGGATAATGACCGGGAATCCGAGCGAGGCATGCACCTGCTGCGCCTCTTCCATGCTGTGCACCACGTACGCGCGCGGCGTGGCCAGCCCGATATCGGTCATGGCGTCGCGAAACAGGCCACGGTCCTCTGCCATGTCGATGGCCGCGCGGCTGGCGCCGATCATTTCGACACCGAATCGTTCGAGCACGCCTTCACGCACCAGGTCGAGCGCACAATTGAGCGCGGTCTGACCGCCCATGGTCGGCAACAGTGCGTCCGGGCGCTCCCGTTCGATGATCCGCGCGACCGTCTGCCACTGTACCGGCTCGACATAGACCGCGTCGGCCATATCGGGGTCGGTCATGATGGTGGCCGGATTGGAGTTCACCAGCACCACGCGGTAACCCTCCTCGCGCAGCGCCTTGCAGGCCTGTGCACCGGAGTAGTCGAACTCGCACGCCTGCCCGATCACGATCGGACCGGAGCCGATGATCAGGATGCTGCTTATGTCTGCTCTTTTTGGCATGCGAAACTAGCCTGGAAAACCGGACGCGGAACTGAAGCCGGCACCGGGCCGTACTGCAGATGTTGTATTTTCAAGCCTCGATTGCCCTGGCATTCCATTAACCATGTTTTATTTCTCTGCGTCTCTGCGCGAGAAAACAAGTTCTTCAAAGCGGCAGGCTACTGCCGCGCTGACATCATTTCGATAAAGCGGTCGAACAACGGTGCGACATCGTGCGGACCCGGGCTGGCTTCGGGGTGACCCTGGAAACTGAATGCCGGGCAATCGGTACGCGCCACGCCCTGCAACGACTGATCGAACAGCGAGCGATGCGTGGCCACCAGATTCTCCGGCAGGGTGGCGTCATCCACGGCAAAACCGTGATTCTGGCTGGTGATCATGACCTGGCGGGTCGCCAGGTCCTGCACCGGATGGTTGGCGCCGTGATGGCCGAACTTCATCTTGACCGTGCGGGCGCCGCTGGCCAGTGACAGCAACTGGTGACCCAGGCAGATACCGAACACGGGGACACCGGTGGTCAGGATTTCACGGATCGCGGCAATGGCATAGTCACAGGGCTCCGGATCCCCGGGTCCATTGGACAGAAATACCCCGTCCGGCCTGCAGTCGAGCACCTCCCTGGCCGGCGTTTGCGCCGGCACCACGGTCACCCGGCAACCGCGCGCGGAAAGCATGCGCAGGATGTTGCGCTTGATCCCGAAATCATAGGCCACCACGTGCAGGGGCAGTGTGTCATCCGTGGCGTCGGCGGGCAGACCGCCCTGCAACGACCAGACGCCCTGCTTCCATTCGTAGCGTTCCTGCGTGCTGACTTCCTTCGCCAGGTCCATACCCATCAGTCCCGGGAACGCCTGTGCCGCGGCGACGGCCGCCGCCTCGTCGAGCCCGTCGCCGGCGACGATACAGCCGTTCTGCGCACCCTGCTCGCGCAGGATACGGGTCAGGCGGCGCGTATCGATGTCCGCGAGACCGACCACCCGGTTATTCACCAGGTAGTCTCCCAGCGAGGATTCGCTGCGCCAGTTACTGGCCAGCAGCGGCAGATCCCGGATGACCAGGCCGGAGCAGTGGATGGTACCGGCCTCCTCGTCCGCGGCATTGGCACCGACGTTGCCGATATGCGGATAGGTCAGGGTAACGATCTGTTTTGCATAGGAGGGATCAGTCAGGATTTCCTGGTAGCCGGTCATGGCGGTATTGAATACCACCTCCCCGGTCACCTGGCCTGTAGCACCAATAGCAACACCCCGGAATATGGTTCCGTCTGCAAGCGCCAACAGGGCCGCTTTTCTCAAGGAGACCTCCGCTTCTCATGTAGAAAACGGGAGGGCTCCTGAGGAGCCGTCCCGTCTCGGTGTGCTGAATTATCCTGCCGAAATTGCTGGCCGCAATTGTACTGGATTGCCGGCCGGGCTGTCTAATTATTTGGGGAAATACCCGGTATTACACTCGCAGGCCAAGCACGTCCTGCATATCGTACAGGCCGGTCGGCTGTCGCGTCAGCCAGTCGGCGGCGCGCACTGCGCCGTTGGCAAAGGTCATGCGGCTGGAAGCCCTGTGGGTGATCTCGACGATCTCACCGCTGCCTGCGAACATCACCGTGTGATCACCGACGATGTCTCCCGCCCGGATCGTCTCGAAGCCGATCGTCCCGCGCTCCCGCTCGCCGGTGTGCCCCTGACGCCCGTAGACGGCACATTGATCCAGATCACGGCCAAGCGCGCCTGCCACGACCTCGCCCATGCGCAATGCGGTCCCGGACGGTGCGTCCACCTTGTGACGGTGATGGGCCTCGATCACCTCGATATCGACCTCGTCGCCAAGCACGCGCGCCGCCGTGTCGAGCAGCCGGAGACACAGGTTCACCCCCACACTCATGTTGGGCGCAAACACGATGGGAATCTGCCGTGCCGCAGCGGCGATTTCGGCCTTCCGGGCATCGCTGAAGCCAGTGGTGCCGATCACCATGCGCCGGCCCGCCGCACTGCAGGCCAGCAGGTTGGCCAGTGTCGACTCCGGCCGGGTGAAGTCGATCAGGACGTCGAAGTCATCGATCACCGCGTCGATGTCCGCTCCGACCGTTACACCAAGCCGGCCGATACCGGCCAGCTCACCGGCATCGCTGCCGAGCAGGGAACTCTCCGGGTGCTCCAGCGCCGCGGTGACTTCCATTCCTTCGGCCTGGTGGCAGGCCTGGACCAGGGTACGGCCCATACGTCCGGCTGCGCCGGCAATAGCGATGCGAGTCATTACATTGTTGTCCTGTTACCGGTTTCCCAAAGGGTGCAGGAGGGCCTTGCAGGCGCGATTGAACATCAGAATGAATCGCGCCTGCAAGGCGCTCCTGCAGAATATGGGCCGGGCATGCCCGGGAAACTACCCGCCCAGCCCGTCAAAGAACCGCTTCACCCCGTCCAGCCAGGTATGCGCCTGCGGACTGTGCCGGCTGCCACCGCTGTCCATCTCGCCGGAGAATTCCTGCAGCAGATCCTTCTGTTTGCGCGTGAGGTTCACCGGTGTCTCCACCAGCACCCGGCAGATCAGGTCGCCCACCGGGCCGCCGCGGACCGGCTTCACGCCCTTGCCGCGCATGCGAAACATCTTGCCGGTTTGCGTCTCGGCCGGGACCTTCAGGTTGACCCGGCCATTCAGCGTAGGCACCTCGAGTTCACCGCCAAGCGCGGCCGTGACGAAACTGATCGGCACCTCGCAGAACAGGTTGTTTTCCTCGCGCTGGAAGATCGCGTGCGGTTTCACCTGGATCTGCACATAGAGATCGCCTGGCGGGCCGCCATGCTCACCGGCCTCGCCTTCGCCGGCAAGCCGGATCCGGTCACCGGTGTCCACCCCGGGCGGCACCTTCACCGACAGGGTCTTGCGCTCCTGCACCCGTCCCTTGCCATGACAGGTCCCGCAGGGATCGGCGATGACCGTACCACTGCCCTGGCAGTGCGGGCAGGTCTGCTGCACCGAGAAGAAGCCCTGCTGCAGGCGTACCTGGCCATGACCGCCACAGGTGGTGCAGGTCGTGGGCTGACTGCCTTTCTTCGCGCCACTGCCGCCGCATTCCGTACAGCTGACCAGCGTCGGGACCCGGATCTTTACCTCGGTGCCGGCCACGGCGTCTTCCAGTGACAGGTCCAGCTTGTAGCGCAGGTCGGAACCCCGGTAGACGCGCTGGCCACCACCGCGGCCTCGCCCGCCGCCGAAGATATCGCCGAATACATCCCCGAAGATGTCATTGAAGCCGGCCGCACCGGCGCCAAATCCAGCGCCGCCACCCATGGAAGGATCAACGCCGGCATGGCCGAACTGGTCGTAGGCGGCGCGCTTCTGCGAATCCGTCAGGACCTCGTAGGCCTCCTTGGATTCCTTGAACCTGTCTTCGGCTTCCTTGTTGTCCGGATTACGATCCGGGTGGTATTTCTGCGCAGCACGCCGGTAGGCCTTCTTCAGCTCCGCTTCACTGGCGTTGCGGGATACGCCCAGCACCTCGTAGTAATCGCGTTTTGACATCGTTCTGTAGGTTCTCTCTGCCTGGCTGAAAATCCGGGGTCAGATTCACCTGGTGCTGACCCGTCCTTCAATCCGGTTCGCCTGCCCGAACGAAACCGGGTGACACCGACCCCGTTACCGGCTACAACAAAAGTCCGGAACCGGTTGGAGAACCGGCCCGGACCCTGGATGCAGTGCAGCGGAGAATAGCGTTACTTGCTGTCGCTATCCTTCACTTCCTCGAATTCCGCGTCCACCACATCGTCATTGGCACCGCCGCCGGCCTCGGCGCCGGCGGTTTCGGCACCGCCGTCACCCTGCGCGGCGTTTTCCTTGTAGACACGTTCGGCCAGCTTGCCGGACTTTTCGCCCAGTGCCTGGGTCTTCGCCGTAATATCGTCCTTGTCGCCGTCCTTCATGGCCTGCTGCAGCGCCTCGATGGCTTCCTCGATCGCCTTCTTCTCGGCGGCATCCACCTTGTCACCGAGGTCCTTCAGTGACTTGTTGGTGGCATGAATCAGCCCGTCCGCCTGGTTCCTTGCATCCACCGTCTCGTGGAACTTCCTGTCCTCGCTGGCATGCGCCTCGGCATCCTTCACCATCTGGTCGATCTCGGCATCCGTCAGGCCGCTGGAGGCCTTGATCTGGATCGACTGCTCCTTGCCGGTGGCCTTGTCCTTTG
>CAZMAK010000144.1:0-4958 GCA_964564245.1 uncultured Ectothiorhodospiraceae bacterium
TGCTTGATCTCGACGTTGGCGACCTTGATGCCCCAGGCATCGGTCTGCCGGTCGAGCAACAGCTGGATATCCACGTTGAGCTTGTCGCGCTCGGCCAGCATGTCGTCCAGTTCGTGCTGACCCAGCACCGAGCGCAGCGTGGTCTGCGCCAGCTGGCTGGTCGCGGCGAGGAAATCCTCGACCTGGATGATGGCCTTCTGCGGGTCGATGACGCGGAAATACAGCACCGCGTTGACCTGGACCGACACGTTGTCGCGCGAAATCACGTCCTGGCTGGGCACGTCCATCACCACGGTGCGCAGGTCCACCTTCACCATCTGCTGGATCGCCGGGATGACGATCACCAGCCCCGGTCCCTTGACCTTCCAGAACCGGCCCAGGGTGAAGATGACGCCACGCTCGTACTCGCGCAGGATGCGGAAGGTGTAGAGCAACAGCCCGATCAGCATGATCAGGCCGACGAAGATCACTGGAATGCCCATATCAATGCTCCCCGGGCCGGGGCTCGACCTGCAGCACCAGCCCGTCCATGGCGGTGACCCGGAGTTTGTCACCGCGCGTTACCGGCTGCGCGGATTGCGCCAGCCAGATTTCCCCGTGCACCCGGACCCTGCCCTGGTGCTCGAAATCCTCCACCGCCTCGCCGACCGCCTGCAGCATTTCCTCGGCACCGCTGACCACCGGTCGCTGGCGCGCACGGATCGCGGCGCCGATGATGAACAGGAAGAAGGCCGCGCTGGCCAGCGCCAGGCCGATGATCAACGGCAGCGACACGGCGTAGCCGGTGCCCGCCTGGTCGAACAGCAGGATGGAACCGGCCACGAAGGCCACCATGCCGCCGATGCCGAGCGCGCCGAAACTGGGGACGAAGGCCTCGGCCAGCATGAACACCAGGCCAAGCGCCAGCAATGCCAGCCCGGCGTAGTTGACCGGCAGGATCTGGAAGGCATACAGCGCAAGCAGCAGGCAGATGGCACCGGTCACGCCGGGCAGTACGAATCCCGGGTTGGCGAATTCAAAGAACAGGCCGTAGATGCCGGCCAGCATCAGGAAATAGGCGACGTTCGGGTCGGTAATCACCGCCAGCAGGCGGTTGCGCCAGTCCGGAGAGAACGCCACCGGCTGCAGGTCCCGGGTGTCCAGCACCCGCTCGATGCCGGACAGGTTCACGTGACGGCCATGGATCTTCTGCAGCAGGTCGTGGTCGTCACGCGCCAGCAGGTCGACGACACCGGCCTGCACGGCCTCTTCCGCCGGCAGGCTGGCTGCCGTGCGCACTGCCTGCTCGGCCCACTCGGCATTGCGGCCGCGCAGTTGCGCCAGGCTGCGGATGTAGGCCACCGCGTCGTTGATGCGCTTGTGGGCCATGGTGTCCCCGCCGTCGTTCGGCTCCGCCGTACCCCGGTTTGCCGGCTCCGCCCTGCCCGGCAGGCCGCCGATCTCCACCGGGGTTGCCGCTCCCAGGTTGGTGCCGGGCGCCATGGCCGCGATGTGGCTGGCATAGAGGATGTAGGTGCCCGCACTGGCGGCACGCGCACCGCCCGGGGCCACGAAGCTGGCGACCGCCACCGGGGAGGTGAGGATGTCCTGGATGATGCGGCGCATGGCGCTGTCGAGACCACCGGGGGTGTCCAGGCGCAGCACGACCAGCCCGGCCCCCTGCGACTGCGCGTACTCGAGACCGCGTCGTACATAATCGGCACTGGCCGGGCCGATGGCGCCGTTCAGTTCCAGCACGACGGCAACCCGCCCGGTGGCTGCCGGCGGTGCGGGCACGGACGTCCCTGCGGCTCCGCACAGCACGAACAGTTGCAGCAGACAGACCACGGCGAGTCGTTTCACACCTCTAAGTTAGCACAAGTCGCCGTCTTCACCCGTCTCCTGCCAGCAGCCGCGCACGGTTCCCGGCGTGGCAGTCCGCGAGCGCCGGGAGGCATGCCTGGCCGGTTCCCGGCTCCGTTGTCTGCTTCTGGTGCGCCCGCTACCCAACTCCTATAATACCGCCGGTATTGGAAGCACGAGGCAGAGCCCGTCTCGCTGTTTTTTGGTTGCCAGCTCACCCAAAGGGGGGTTCTGCCTGATGCACTGGCGCGCAATAACCCGGTTATTCGGTATTTTGCTGGTGCTCTACAGCCTCGGGTTCGTACCGTCCATTTTCGTTTCCCTGTTCTATCACGACGGGGAAGTGTCCGTGTTCATGCTGTCGCTGCTCATCTCCGCGGGGACCGGGCTGGCGCTGTGGTTTCCGAACCTGAATGAACGCAGCGAGCTGTCGGTACGGGACGGTTTCCTGGTCGTCACCCTGTTCTGGGTGATCCTTGGCCTGGTGGGGGCGCTGCCCTTCATCATCGGCCTGCACCTCAGCATCACCGATGCGGTGTTCGAGTCGGTATCCGGATTCACCACCACCGGCGCCACCGTGATCGTCGGCCTCGACCAGTTGCCGCGGTCCATCCTGTACCACCGGCAGCAGATCCAGCTGCTTGGCGGCATGGGCATCATCGTGCTGGCCGTCGCGATCCTGCCACTGCTCGGTGTCGGTGGCATGCAGCTGTACCGGGCGGAGGCGTCCGGCGTGGCGAAGAACGAAAAGCTCACCCCGCGCATCGCGGAGACGGCCCGCGTGCTGTGGCTCATCTATTTCTCGCTGACCATGGCGTGCGCGCTGGCCTACTGGCTGGCCGGCATGACGGCGTTCGATGCCATCGGACACGCCTTCAGTACCGTCGCGACCGGCGGTTTCTCCACCCACGACGCCAGCATCGGCTATTACAACAGCCCGGTGATCGAGGCGGTCTCGATCGTGTTCATGCTGGCCGGCGGGGTGAATTTCGCCATCCATTACATGGCCTGGCGGCACCTGTCGATGGCCCCGTACGGCACCGATCCCGAGGTGCGCGGGTACCTGCTGATCTTCGTGTTCGCCTCACTGCTCGTGGGGGGCAGCCTGTACTGGGCGGGGACCTACCAGGGTGGCTGGGAGTCGTTGCGCTTTGCGACGTTCCAGGTGGCGTCGGTCCTTACCAGTACCGGTTTCGGTACGGCCACCTTCGCCGAATGGCCACGGCACATCCCGTTGACCATGGTGATCATTTCCTTCATCGGCGGCTGCGTCGGGTCGACGGCCGGCGGTATCAAGGTGCTGCGTATCCTGCTGCTGGCCAAGCTGGGCGTACGCCAGCTGTTCCAGCTGGCACATCCGCAGGCGATCTCGCTGGTCAAGCTCGGCAAGCGACCGGTACCGGAAGACGTGGTGTTCTCGATCTGGGGCTTCTACGTGCTGTATATCGTCACCACGCTGGTGCTCACCCTGGCCATGACGGCGGCCGGCCTCGACCTGGTGTCGGCGTTCGGTGCCGTGACCGCCACCATCAACCTGCTGGGCCCGGGGCTGGGTGACGTGGCCGTCAACTTTACCTCGGTCAGTCCGGTGATCAAGTGGCTGGCCGTGTTCGCCATGCTGGTCGGACGCCTCGAGGTGTTCACCCTGCTGATCCTGTTTCTGCCGGCCTACTGGCGGCACTGAGGCGGTGCGCATGAGCCCGGAGGCAGCATGAAAATCATCATCCTCGGCGCCGGTCAGGTGGGCAGCACCGTGGCCGAGCGGCTCGCGGGCGAGGCCAATGACATCACCGTGGTGGACCAGATCCCCCACCTGCTGGTGGCGCTGCAGGAACGCTTCGATATCCGCACCGTGGCCGGCCAGGCCTCCTACCCCGACATACTGATCCGGGCCGGCATCGAGGACGCGGACATGATCCTGGCCGTTACCAGCAGTGACGAGATCAACATGATCGCCTGCCAGGTAGCGCACTCCCTGTTCCATACCCCGTTGCGGCTGGCACGCGTGCGCTCGCGTGACTACCTGGCGTTCCCGGCCCTGTTCGCGCCGGATGCGATACCGATCAACTTCATCATCAGCCCGGAACAGCTGGTCACCACCTTCATCCAGCACCTGGTCGAGGCGCCCGGTGTGCTGCAGATCCTCGATTTCGCCGATGGCAAGGCGCAGCTGGTGGCGGTGCAGGCGCATGACGGCGGGGCACTCATCGGGCATGAGCTGCGCGACCTCGGCAAGCTCATGCCGAACGTGGAATCGCGCGTGGTCTCGATCTTCCGCCGCAACCGCGCGATCATTCCGGAGGGTGAAACCATGATCGAGGCCGGGGACGAGATCTTTTTCCTCGCCGGACGCAAGCATATTCCGGCGGTGGTGGCCGCGTTCCGCCGGTCCGACAGGCCGAACCGCCGGGTGATCATTGCCGGCGGCGGCAACATCGGCAAACGCCTGGCGGAGACCATCGAGGCGGATTACCACGTCAAGCTCATCGAGATCGACGACCGCAACTGCCGGTTGCTGGCCGAGAGCCTGCACAGGACGGTCGTCTTGCACGGTGACGCGGCGGACGAGGAACTGCTGAAACAGGAAGACATCGACAACACCGACCTGTTCTGTGCCGTGACCAACGACGACGAGGCGAACATCCTGTCCGGCATGCTGGCCAAGCGCATGGGTGCGCGCAAGGTGGTGTCCATCATCAACCGGCCCAGTTACGTCGACCTGGTGCAGGGTACCGCCGTGGACATCGCGATCTCTCCCGCGCAGGTCACCATCGGCGCCATGCTGGCCCACATCCGGCGTGGTGACGTGGTGGCGGTGCATTCGCTGCGGCGCGGCGCCGCCGAGGCCATCGAGCTGATCGCCCACGGCGACCACAAGACCTCCAAGGTGGTCGGGCGCTGCATCGACGAGCTGCCGCTGCCGGCCGGCGTGTCGGTCGGCGTGATCGTGCGCGGGGAAAAGCTCGTATTCCCGCATCGCGATACCGTCATCGAATCGGAGGATCACGTGGTGCTGTTCCTGGCTGACCGGCGCAAGGTCGGCGACGTGGAGCGCCTGTTCCAGGTCTTCATCACCTTCTTCTGAGTCCGTCCAGTGCGCACGGCGCACCCTGCGG
>CAZMAK010000145.1:0-4919 GCA_964564245.1 uncultured Ectothiorhodospiraceae bacterium
CATTAATCGGTTATGGAGCAATTCGCGCCTGCGATGGCGCCTGCGGCAATTCGACACAACCGCGCTGAACCCTGCGGCAAACATCCAGCATCTGCTGGGGCGGACCGCGTCCGCGGATGGCCTGATCCGTAGCCATTTCCCTGCATATCATTGCCACATCACGCCCCGCTACCTATGATGCCCTTATGCCGCTTTCCCGTTTTCACCCTGCCGTGGCGCGCTGGTTCACGGCGCATTTTTCCGGCCCGACCGGGGTGCAGGCGCGCGCGTGGCCGGCGATCCGGGACGGACAGGCCTGCCTGATCGCGGCGCCGACCGGCTCGGGCAAGACGCTGGCCGCGTTCCTGGCGGCCATCGATCAGCTGCTGGTGGAAGGCCTGGCCACACCGTTGCCCGATGAAACCCGGGTGCTGTATGTCTCGCCGCTGAAGGCGCTGTCCAACGACATCCACAAAAACCTCGAGCTGCCGCTCAACGGCATCCGTGACCGGTTGCTGGAAGCGGGGCTGTTTGACGTGCCCATCACGGCGCGGGTGCGCAGCGGCGATACCTCGCCCGCCGAACGCGAGGCGATGAAGCGTAACCCGCCGCACATCCTGGTCACCACGCCGGAGTCGCTCTACATCCTGCTGACCTCGGAGTCGGGGCGGACCCTGCTGCGCACCGTGCGCTCGGTGATCGTCGACGAGATCCACGCCCTGGCGGGTAACAAGCGCGGTGCCCACCTCAGCCTGTCGCTGCAGCGCCTCGATGCCCTGTGTGACCACCCGCCCGTGCGCATCGGCCTGTCCGCCACGCAGAAACCGGTGGAGTCGATGGCCGCGTTCCTGACCGGTCATCGTCACGATGATAAAAACCATCCGTGCCACATCATCGATACCGGCCATGTGCGCGAACGGGATCTCCGGCTGGAGATCACCGGTTCCCCGCTGGAGGCGGTGATGGCCAACGAGGTCTGGGCCGAGATCTACGATCGCCTGGCACAACTGGCCGAGGCCCACCGCACCACGCTCATCTTCGTCAACACGCGCCGCCTTGCGGAACGGGCCGCCGCGGCACTGGCCGAACGGCTGGGGGAGGAGGCGGTCACCGCGCATCACGGCAGCCTCGCGAAGGAACACCGGCTCGATGCGGAACAGCGCCTGAAACAGGGCCAGCTGCGCGCCCTGGTGGCCACCGCCTCGCTGGAACTGGGTATCGACATCGGTGACGTGGACCTGGTCTGCCAGATCGGATCACCCGGCGCTATCTCCACCTTCCTGCAACGGGTCGGGCGCTCGGGTCACGCCGTGGACGCCACACCCAGCGGGCGGCTGTTCCCGCTGTCGCGCGACGACCTGGTGCAATGCACGGCACTGCTCGATGCCATTCGCCGTGACGAGCTCGACGTGATCCACATCCCCGATCACCCGCTGGATGTGCTGGCGCAGCAGATCGTCGCCGAGGTGGCCAGCCGCGAGTGGGAGGAAGCAGCACTGTATCAGTGTTTCACCCGGGCCTGGCCGTATCGCGCGCTGAGCCAGGCGCAGTTTGCCGCCACGGTGAAGATGCTGAGCGAGGGTTTCCACACCCGTCGCGGCCGGCGCAGCGCGTACCTGCATCGCGATGCGGTGCACGGCGTGTTACGGCCCCGCCAGGGGGCCCGCCTCACGGCGTTGCTCAACGGTGGCGCAATCCCCGACCAGTTCGATTATGACGTAATCCTGCAGCCGCAGGGCGTGTTCGTCGGCACCCTGAATGAAGACTTCGCCTTCGAAAGCCTGCCCGGCGATATCTTCCAGCTCGGCAACCAGTCCTACCGCATGCTGAAGATCGAGCAGGGCCGGGTGTACGTGGAAGACGCCCACGGTCAGCCGCCGAACATCCCGTTCTGGTTTGGCGAGGCGCCGGGACGCAGCGACGAACTGTCGCTGGCCGTGTCACGCCTGCGCCGGACACTGGACGAGCAACTCGACGCGGGACAGGACGCCGCGATCCGCTACCTGGTCGACACGCTGGCCCTGCCGCAGGGCGCGGCCGAACAGCTGGTCGCTTACCTGGCCGCGGTGAAGGCGGCACTGACGGTCATTCCCACGCAGGAACAGCTCGTCTTCGAACGCTTCTTCGACGAGACCGGCGACATGCACTTCGTCATCCATTCGCCCTTCGGCTCGCGCATCAACCGCGCCTGGGGACTGGCCCTGCGCAAGCGCTTCTGCCGGCGCTTCAATTTCGAGCTGCAGGCCGCGGCCACGGAAGACAATGTCATCCTGTCGCTGGGGCCGACACACAGCTTTCCCCTCGATGAACCGGCCGGTTACCTGAAATCCGGCAACGTCAGGGAGGTGCTGGTCCAGGCCCTGCTGGCCGCGCCGATGTTCCCGGTGCGCTGGCGCTGGGTCACCAACACCGCACTGGCGGTGCCGCGCAACCGCAGTGGCAAGAGGGTGCCGCCGCCGTTTCAGCGCAACAGCGCCGAGGACCTGATCGCCCTGATCTTTCCCGATCAGCTGGCCTGCTTTGAGAACATCGCCGGGGACCGCGAGGTACCCGAGCATCCGCTGGTCGACCAGGTGCTGGCGGACTGCCTGCATGACGTCATGGACCTCGATGGCCTGGTCCGTTTGCTGGAAGGGATCGAGGCGCAGCGCATCCGGATCACCACGCGCGACCTCGCCACGCCCTCGCCGATGGCGCTGGAGATCATCAACGCGCGGCCCTATGCCTTTCTCGATGACGGGGCCGCCGAGGAACGCCGCACGCTGGCCATCGACCAGCGACGTCATCTCGACCCGGTGGAGGCCGCCGCGATCGGCACGCTCGACGCGGCGGCGATCGCGCAGGTCCGGCAGGAGGCCTGGCCGCAGGCCGGCACGGTCGACGAACTGCACGATGCGCTGCTGGTGCTGGGATTCCTGACCGGCGCGGAAGGCGAGGCCGGGGGCTGGCCGTCCGGCATGCAGCGCCTGCAGGCAGAGCGACGCGCCACGCGCGTCCACCTTGAACACGATGCCACCGTGTGGGTCGCGGCGGAGCGCCTGCATCACGTGCTGGCCCTGTTTGCCGAGGCACGCCTCGATCCGGAAATTCCTGCCGTGGAACCGGTGCCCGCGGACCGCGCCGATGCGCTGACCGAACTGTTGCGCAGTCGCATGGAAGGGCTGGGACCGGTCACGGTGTCCGCGCTCAATGCGCCGTTGGGCTTGCCGCTGACCGAGGTGGAGGCCAGCCTGCTGGCCCTGCAGCAGGAGGGCTTTGCCATCCAGGGGCACTTCTCGCAGGCCGTTGAGACCGAATGGTGCGAGCGCGGCCTGCTGGCGCGAATTCATCGCTACACCATGAAACAGTTGCGCAGCGAGATCGACCCGGTCAGTCCGGCGGATTTCATGCGTTTCCTGTTTCACTGGCACGGTCTGGATGAACCGGCGGAAGGGGAGGCCGCGCTGGAACGCAGCCTGCTGCAACTGGAAGGCATTCCGCTGGCGGCGGCCAGCTGGGAACAGGATGTCCTGCCGGCGCGCATTCGCGACTTCACCGCCGCGCAACTGGATCACCTCTGCCAGTCCGGGCGGTTTGTGTGGCTGCGGCTGCAGCCGCCGGCGGCCGGCAGGGAAGACCGGCAAAAGAATCCGGCCGTGAAGAGCACGCCGATCAGTTTCATCCGCCGCGAACATCATGGCGACTGGCGCGACCATACGGCGCTTGCGGATGCCGCCACGATCCGGTTGTCGGTGCACGCGGAACGGGTGCTCGACAGCCTGAAACAGTGGGGCGCCAGTTTCTTCCAGGACCTGCTGGACGATACGCACCTGTTACCGGTGCAACTGGAAACCGCGCTGGGTGAACTGGTGGCCTGGGGGCTGATCACCTCGGACAGTTTCAGCGGCCTGCGTACCCTCATCACCCCGCAACCGGTACTGCGCCGGCGCACCAGGCGCATGCCGGGTTACCGGCCACTGGAGCGGGCCGGGCGCTGGTCGCTGCTGCGCCCGGCCCGGCCGCCGCGCGAGGACCGGGACCGGTTTGCCTCCGTCGATCACATTGCGCGGGTGCTGCTCAATCGCTACGGCGTGGTGTTCCGCAAGCTGCTCGAACACGAAACCGGCCTGCCACCGTGGCGGGACCTGCTCTATTGCTACCGGCGCATGGAGGCGCGCGGTGAACTGCGCGGCGGCCGTTTCGTGCAGGGCTTTGCGGGGGAACAGTTTGCCCTGCCGGAGGCCATGCAGACCCTGCGCCGGATCCGCAACCAGCCGGGCGACGGTGCGCTGATCGCCATTGCCGCCACCGACCCGCTCAACCAGACCGGTACCCTCACGGCCGGCGAACGCGTTACCCGCCAGGCGAACAACCGCATCCTGTTTCGCGATGGGGTGCCCATCGCCACCAGCGTCGGCGGTGAAATCCACTACCTGGCATCGATAGCACCGGAGGTGCAATGGGAGATCAAGACCACCCTGTTACGCCAGGCCCGCCCGGCACACTTCCACCCGCCGCCGCCGCGGTCGATCTAGCTTCCCCGACAGGGCCCGGTAAACCTTCCGCCATACGCTTCTCCGGGCCGCGCCGTGGGGCGTACCGGGCCGGCCCGGAGGGCCGACACCGGCCGGACGCCCGTCAGCCTGGGATATCAACGGCTGCTTTCAGCCTGACGGACGTCAAGGCACAGCGCGTAACACGCTGAGACTGGATGACGGTGTATACTGCCGGCCATCGAGGCCTCTGCATGTCGACCATCCAGGTCTGCAGGAACTGAACGGCGACGAGCGGAGGATGCCGGTAGCTGTATGGAATGCAGTCGATCATCAACAGCTAATCAGCGAGGGGTTGTGTCCGGTGCAAGGCCTGCGGGAGGATTTGTATTACAACACGGCTGTCCCGCAATCTCCCTCTCCCTCCGGGACGCCTGCAGGGATGCAGGCGGTAGAGCAACGCAGGGA
>CAZMAK010000146.1:0-4909 GCA_964564245.1 uncultured Ectothiorhodospiraceae bacterium
GGGTGACGAACTCGCCCGAACGCGTGGACATCTGCACCTTCTCGCCGCCGCGGTAGAGGATGGCGAACTGCACCAGCAGCACGTCGAGCCGCGAGGGGTCGTCGCCCAGCGCGCTCAGCGCGGCCTTCACGCGCGGCACGTATCCGTGGTGATCGGCGCCCCAGATGTCGATCACGCGGCTGAAACCGCGTTCCAGCTTGTTGGCGTGGTAGGCGATGTCGGACGCGAAGTAGGTGGTCTGCCCGTTGTCACGCACGATCACGCGGTCCTTCTCGTCGCCGTAGTCGGTGGAACGGAACCACAGGGCGCCGTCCCGTTCGTAGACGTGGCCGCTCTGTTTGAGCCGTTCCATGCAGCGCTGTACCGCGTTGCTGTCCGCCAGCGAGCGCTCCGAAAACCACTCGTCGTAGGTGACGCCGAATTCCTGCAGGTCACGACGGATGTCCCCGAGGATGGCGTCCAGGCCGGCATCGAATACGCGCCGGTAACCGTCATCGCCGAGCAGTGAACGGATGCGCCCGATCAGGCCGTCGATGTGTTCTTCCTTGTCGCCACCGGCCGGTGCATCGGGCGCTACGCCCTCGAACACCTCCGCCAGTGGATGGCGCAGGCTGTCACCGCCTTCGCGGTGCAGGGTGGCGGCGATGTCCCACACGTAGTCTCCCTGGTAGCCGTTGGCGGGGAACACCACCGCTTCACCGCACAGTTCCAGGTAGCGCAGGTAGACACTGGCCGCGAGGATGTCCATCTGGCGGCCCGCGTCGTTGACGTAGTATTCGCGATGTACCGTGAAACCGACGGCTGCCAGCAGGTCGGCAACGGCCGCGCCATAGGCGGCGCCACGGCCATGCCCGACGTGCAGTGGCCCGGTCGGATTGGCGGAGACGAATTCCACCTGTACGCGCCGGCCTGCACCAAGATCGCTGCGCCCGAAATCCCTGCCCTGTGCCAGCACCTCTCGCACCACGCCATGCCAGGCATCGTTGCCGAGGTAAAAATTGATGAAGCCGGGGCCGGCGATCTCGATCTTCGCCACGCCGTGACCGGCCTGCATGACGGCGACCAGCTGCCCGGCCAGATCGCGTGGTTTGCAGCGTGCCGGTTTCGCCAGTGCCATGGCCAGGTTGGACGCGTAGTCGCCGTGCGCACGGTCGCGCGTGCGTTCGATCTGGATGGTCGGCGCCAGCTCCGCCGGTAACGTGCCGTCGGCCTGCAGCCGGGTGACCGCGTCGCTGAGTTTCTGTATGAGTGTCGCTTTCACAGGATTCGGATCTGGCGGGTTCGGAAGGGTATCGATGGGGCAGCGCTGAAGGATTTTGCCTGCATCGATACCCTGGTAAATAGCCACGGAAGCACACGGAAATACACGGAATTTTCACGAATCATTGTTTTCTTCAGTGTGTTTCCGTGTGCTGCCGTGGCCATTGGTTCCATAGACGGCGGTATCCATCCTGTATCCGCGATTCGAGGCTGCCCCCGTCGATCCGAGCCGGCTATTATCCCGCACCCCGGTGATCTTGCAACTGAATCAATAGGTATCGGCCGGATCCACGTCTACCGACCAGCGTACCCGGCGTGTCTCCGGGCTTTGTTCCAGTTCCCGGACCAGTCCGTCCAGCAGTTGCTGCAGCCCGGCGCGCTGATCGGACTGCAGCAGCAGCTGGGCACGATAGCGCCCGGCGCGCCGCTCCATGCCGGCCGGTACCGGTCCCCAGGCCTCGACCCCCGGACTGCCGGCACGGCGGATGCGTTCCCGCACGCCCTCGAGGAAGCGTACCGGTGCGCCGGCATCGGTGGCCTCGGCACGCAGCAGGGCGAGGTTGGTCAGCGGCGGCAGGTGTGCGGCCTTGCGTTCCTCCAGTGCGGCGGCCGCAAAGGCCGGGTATCCCTGCGTGACCAGTGTGGCTAGCAGCGGGTGGCCGGGATGCGCGGTCTGGATGACGACCTGCCCCGGGCGGTCCTGGCGCCCGGCGCGGCCGGCCACCTGCACGATCAGCTGCGCCATGCGCTCGCTGGCGCGGAAGTCGGTGCTGAACAGTCCCTGGTCGGCGTCGAGGATGCCGACCAGGGTGACGTTGGGGAAATGGTGGCCCTTGGCCAGCATCTGGGTGCCGAGCAGGATCTGGCGCTGGCCGTCACGCGCCTGCGCCAGCAGCCGGTCGAGTGCCCCCTTGCGCCGCGTGGTGTCACGGTCGATACGCAGCATTTCCACGTCGGGGAAGCGTTCGGCCAATGCCTGTTCCACCCGTTCCGTGCCCTGTCCCTGCGGGTGCAGTTCATGCCCGCCGCACTGCGGGCAGCGTGTGTCCACCGGACGCTGGCTGCCACAGTGATGGCAATGCAGCCGGCCATCGCTGTGGTGCCAGGTCAGCCGGGCATCGCAACGCCGGCATTCCGCCACCCAGTCGCAGCCGTAGCACATCAGGGTGGGGGCAAAGCCGCGCCGGTTCAGGAACAGCAGCACCTGGCCATCGGCGGCCAGGTGCCGCTCGACCTCCTTCAGTAACAGCGGGGTCAGCCCGTCCTGGACGGGCTGCTGCCGTACATCGATCAGGCGGAACACCGGCAGTTCCGCACGGCCGGTACGTTCCGGGAGCACAAGATGTTGATATCGCTGCTGTTCCACGTTGTAGAGGGATTCGAGCGAGGGGGTGGCCGAGCCCAGCACGACCGGAACCTTCAGCCGGCGTGCGCGCCACACGGCAAGGTCGCGTGCCGAATAACGAAAGCCCTCCTGCTGTTTCAGCGAGGCGTCATGTTCCTCGTCGACGATCACCAGGCCGGGGCGCGCCAGCGGGGTGAAGATGGCCGAGCGGGTGCCAAGCACGATCGGCGCGCTGCCGGCACGCGCGGCCAGCCAGGCGTTGAGCCGGTCCCGATCCGTCAGTCCCGAGTGCAACACGGCCAGCGCGACCGGGAAGCGCTGACGAAAACGGCTGACCAGTTGCGGGGTCAGGCCGATCTCCGGTACCAGCACCAGCACCTGTTGTCCGCGCGCCAGTACCCGGTCGATCAGGTGCAGGTAGACCTCGGTCTTGCCACTGCCGGTCACACCCTCGAGCAGGAAGGAGGCAAATTCACCCAGCTGCAAGGCCACGGCGTCCACGGCGCGTTGCTGGTCCGGGTTGAGGGTATGGGGAGACTCCGTTACGGTCGAGGCGGACAGCACGTCACCGGCCGGGAAGGTTTCAATCCAGCCCTTGTCGGTGAGGGCGTGCAGCACGCTGGCCGGTGCGTCCAGTGCAGCGCGATCGATGCCCTGCGGCGCGGCCTGCAGCGCGGCGATGATCGCCGCCTGGCGCGGGGCACGTACCAGTGTCTCCGGTGCCAGCGCCCGGCCGGCCGCTGTCAGGCGCCAGGCCGGGGTTTGCTGGATGGCCGCCGCCTGACCCTGGCGCAATAGCGCAGGCATCGCAGCGGCATACGCCTCGCCAACCGGGTACTGGTAGTAACGACTTGCCCAGTTCACCAGTGCCTGGATATCAGGTGCAATCACCGGCTGTGTGTCGAGCACCTCGAGGGCACGCTTGAGTCTTGCCGTCGCGATGTCGGTGTGGTCGACCACCTCGAGCAACAGGCCCACTGTCGTGCGCCGGCCAAAGGGAACCCGCACCCGCTGTCCCGCCAGCAACGCGGCGCGATCGCAATCGACGGGCGCAAGGTAATCAAAGCACCGGTACAGCGGGGTGCCGACAGCGATGCGCAGGATCGGGGGTTTCATGCGTAGTCAGTCCGCCGATGTCGAGGCGAAGGGGTCGATGTTAGCGACACAGCTTGAGGACAATTCTTACTATTGCGAGCTAAGCCCTTCATCTCATTGATCAGGGTTGTTTATCCACAAAAGCTGTGGATAACTTTGTGGATTAATTGGGTGAAAGCGCACGAAATGCTTATTTTTGTAGTGTCCGCGTTAGATTGTCGTATTTTTACCCAGTATATAAAATATAATAATATCAACAAGATAAAGTTATTAATAAGTTACTTATATAATCATGAGTCAATTTGTATGCCCTGCCGGCCGCCTGTCCCGTGGCTGTGAATAAGCGCGCCGAAAATCCGAAAAATCAACCATGAAATTTTTATGGAATAAGGTGCCGGCTGACCCCGAAACGGGCACTTATTTGCACCAGGATGACGCATGGACGGAGCCCCTGGTCCCGGGCTGCTGGCATCATAGCACTGCAGCCCCGCCACCACATGGCGTCCGGGTCGTGTGGTCCGTGACGACGCTGCAGACGGGCAGGGGGCGCAATGCGGCCCGGCAATACACATCGTGGATTCCTTTATCGCAGTGTCCCGGATATTGCTGGTGGCAATGCTGTTATGAAAAGGCGCGGTGTACGAAGCGGCGGCAGGGGCCCGGCCCGCCTGCAATCCCGACTGGTGGCACACCTGGCCTATGCCAGCTAGCGCTCTGCTCGCGCGATTTCCTCAGGGGTTGATGCATTCGCGCCTGCACGGCGCACCTGCTTCGTTAAATATACCTGTAGGTGCGCCGTGCAGGCGCGAATGGCGTTTTCGGGATATTGCATTACCGCAGGGTGCAGGCTTTACGAGCATGATGAATGACAGTAGCTAACCGGTCATCTGCCGATGTTTAATCCACCGACTTCACCGCCTGGATCAGTTCGCCCACCATGGCCTGGCCATCGCCGTAGAGCATGCGCGTGTTGTCGGCGTAGAACAGGCCGTTCTCCACGCCGGAGAATCCCTTGCCCTGACCACGCTTGATCACGATCACGTTCTTCGCCTGGTCGACGTTGAGAATCGGCATGCCGTAGATCGGACTTTCCGGGTTGGTACGCGCCATCGGGTTGACCACATCGTTGGCACCGATGACCAGCGCCACGTCGGTCTTGGCAAAGGACGGATTGATCTCGTCAAGGTCATAGAGCAGGTCGTAGGGCAC
>CAZMAK010000147.1:0-4798 GCA_964564245.1 uncultured Ectothiorhodospiraceae bacterium
GTAACTGACGTAGCTGCCTTCATCGGCAATGATCAGGGTGCGCTCGAACTGGCCGGTGTTGGCGGCGTTGATGCGAAAGTAGGTGGACAGCTCCATCGGGCAGCGCACCCCCTTCGGGACGTAGACGAACGACCCGTCGCTGAACACGGCAGAGTTCAGGCTGGCATAGAAATTGTCCTTTGGCGGGACCACGGAACCCAGGTAGCGCTGCACCAGGTCGGGGTGCTTGCGCACCGCCTCGGAAAAGGAACAGAAGATGATGCCGTGTTGCGCCAGCTTCTCCTTGAAGGTGGTGGCCACCGAAACGCTGTCGAACACCGCATCCACCGCCACGCCGGTCAGCATCTCCTGCTCCTCGAGCGGAATGCCGAGCTTTGCGTAGGTCTCCAGCAGTTTCGGGTCCACCTCGTCCAGGCTTGCCGGCGCGTCCTTGCGTGAGCGGGGTGAAGAGAAATAGCAGATGGCGTTGTAGTCGATCGGCGGGTAATGCACGCTCGACCACTGCGGTACCGGCATGGTCTGCCAGTGCCGGTAGGCCCCGAGTCGCCACTCCAGCAGGAACGGCGGTTCCTGCTTGCGCGCGGAAATCAGCCGGATGATCTCCTCGCTGAGTCCGGGCGGTACGCTGTCCGCGTCGATCTCGGTGACAAAGCCCGCCGGGTATTCCCGCTCCAGCAGGCGTTCCAGTTGTGGGTTCGAGGTTGTCATCGCATGCTCCGCCCGTGGCCACCGGCGGGACGGTGTTGCACAACCCCCGGTTGCCGCGGTACATGGATGAACCTAGAATACCTGACTAAATTAGTCAAGTATTCATCCGGGATATCCACAGGGCAGGAATCGCCAGGAGAAAAATCTACTGCAACCTGCATGGGAACAGGCGCGCGGTGAATGTTACTGCCAGTGGTGAGGCTTTGCCGGGGCAGGCCACCACGGCTGCTCCGCAGGCCTCGCGGCGTGCGCAGGCGGCGGGCGCTAGCGCACGGAACCGAACGAGGCGTCCGTGGCATTGGCCGGCACGGGCAGGCCGGCGATCCGTGTACCCTGTGCCAGCGGGCCGCGCGGGAACAGGCGGTAGAGGTAGCGTGAGCCACCCTGCTCCTCGAAGGCCGCGTCCAGCACACGGGTCAGTTCGTCGGTGCGCGCAGGCCAGCCGTGATCCAGGTAGTACTGGCGCAGGAATACCACCACGTCCCAGTGTTCACTCGACAGCTCGATTCCTTCGTTGTCAGCCAGTTGCATGGAAACGTAACGGTTCCAGTGCGCCAGATCGGTATGCCGGTCCATGCGCTCGGGCGAGTCGTTGCTCGGTCTCGCCAGGTAGCTGTTGATATCGGCCATGTCTTTTCCTCGTTCGTTCGAGCCGGAACCTGCCTGCCGGTGCGATACCACCACCCCGATGCGGCAGGCTCAGGAAACAGTAACGCATCGCACCGGCGGGTTTGCAAGGCTGTGTCCCGCCAGCGGGTGCATCGGGCAGTCGCCGGAATCTGCGCTAGACTTTGCCTGTTACCCGGCAAACCGCTGCGAATCTCGGGTAACGGGCCATGTTCCATGCTTGCAGTCGAACACGGCCGGTGAAGTCTGCCGAACGGCAGCGACATGAAAGTCCGACACGGATTTCCGCTGCAGGTTCCCGGCAGCCATGCGGAGGTGCTGATCATGTCCGGAGATAACGAAACACTGACGCTCACGCCTGCCCGGCACGACAGGCTGGGGATCATTCACTGCGGGGTGACCCGCGAGGGTTTTATTGCAGTCGGCGGTGAGCCGCGCAATATCGATGACGGCCAGGAAATCCTGTTTGCACGTGTCGGCATCCGTGCCCGGCGCAAGGGCAGTGAGTACACCTTTACCCGGGTGACGTAACGGCACGCCGGAACCCCCATGCCGGAAACCGTGCGGAAAGCCGAGCTCGAGGCGCGCACCCATGCGCTGGGCATCCGGTTGCTGGAGGCGGCCGCGCGCCAGGCGGACAGCGCCCATTCGGGCTGGCTCGATGCCCTCATCGACCGTGCCGTCCGTGACCGCGGGTTCCGCCTGCAGACACTGCGCTTTGTCGATGTGCTGCCGGTGTTGCAGGACGACGAGGCGCTGGTCGCACACCTGAGAGAATATTTTTCGGGACTCGCGCTGCCCTGGCCCGCACTCAGCCGCTGGAGCCTGCGCCACAGCGCCGACGCCTGGGCGCTGCCGATTGCCGCGCCGCTGGTGCGTGCCACCCTGCGCGGAATGGCACGGCGCTTCATGGGCGGCAGCCGCCTGCAGCACGCCATGGCAACCATCGCCCGGTTGCAGGGCCAGGGCATGCGCTACAGCCTCGACCTGCTGGGCGAGGCCGTGGTCAGCGAGCGCGAGGCCGATGCATACCAGCAGGCCTACCTGGACCTGCTGGCCGGATTGCGGCGCACGAACGGCGCGTCCGGGCAGGTCGAAGTCTCGCTGAAGCTGTCCTCGCTCGGTTCCCGCATTATCCCGTCCGATCCGCGTGGCAGCGTCGCGGAGATCGGTGCGCGCCTGCGGCCGGTCCTGTCGGCGGCGCGTGCACAGGGCGCGGCAGTGACCTTCGACATGGAACAGTTCGACCTGCGCCATATCGTGTTGCGCTGTTTCTGCGAGGTGCTGATGGAGGAGGAATTCCGCGCGTGGCCAGACGCCGGTATCGCCGTACAGGCCTATCTGCGGGATACGCCGGAGCGCCTGCAACGGCTGATCGACTGGGCCTCGGCACGTGCAACGCCCGTCAAGATACGCCTGGTCCGCGGTGCCTACTGGGACGCGGAAACCGTGTGCGCGCGCCAGCACGGCTGGGCGCTGCCGGTCTGGGCACACAAGGGCCAGACCGATGCCTGCTTTGAAACCTGCCTCGAGCTGCTGTTTGCACAACACCGCCGGGTGGTGCCGGCGGTCGCCACGCACAATGTGCGCAGCCTGGCCTGTGCGATGGCGCTCGCGGAACGGTACGGACTGACGGACGCCGGCTACGAGTTCCAGATGCTGTACGGCATGGCGGACGATCTCAAGCAGGCACTGGTGGCGCTCGGTTATCCGTTGCGGGTGTACGTCCCGTACGGCGATACCCTGCCGGGTATGGCGTACCTGGTGCGAAGATTGCTGGAAAACACCAGTGGCCAGACCATCCTGGACAGCGGTATGGGCAGGGTGGTGCGCGATGTGCGCAGTCTGGCGCCGCCGGTGGAGCGTGTCCCGCTGCAGGAGGAGGGCAGGACAGACGCGTTCCGCAACCAGCCGGTGCACCGTTTCACCGAAGCCGGGGAGCGTGCCGCGTTCCGCAACGCCATCGCGGCGGTCCATGCCGGAACCGGGCGTGACTATCCGCTGGTGATCGGCAACGACACGCAGCCGGGCAACGGGTTCATCACCTCGGTCAACCCGGCGCACCCGGAACAGGTGATCGGGCGCGTGGCCAGTGCCGGCACGGCGCAGGCCGCACAGGCCGTGGCGGCGGCACGCGCGGCGTTCCCGGACTGGAGTGCGCTGCCGGCGGAAGAACGCGCCGGCTGCCTGCGCCGTGTGGCGACGCTGCTGGCCGCACAACGCGACCGCTTCGCGGCCTGGCAGGTACTGGAGGCCGGCAAGCACTGGTGCGAGGCGGATGCCGATGTGTGCGAGGCCATCGATTTCCTGAACTACTACGCACGGCAGGCGGAGCAGCTGGCGACCGGCACGGAGCTGGAAATCAGTGGCGAACACAATGCCCTGTCTTACCGGCCGCGCGGTGTCGGTGTGGTGATCGCACCGTGGAATTTTCCACTGGCGATCCTGACCGGCATGCTGGCGGCGACCATCGTGACCGGCAACACCGCGATCCTGAAACCGTCCTCGCAAACCCCGGTGATCGCGGCGCGCTTCATGGAACTGCTGCAGCAGGCGGACCTGCCGCCGGGTGTGGTCAATTTCCTGCCCGGACCGGGTGCAGTGGCCGGTGCGTACCTGGCCGCACACCCCGACGTCGCCCTCGTTGCCTTCACCGGTTCACGCGAGGTGGGTACGCAGTTGCTGCGCACGGCGGCGCAGCTGGCGCCCGGACAACAACAGATCCGGCGGGTCATCGCCGAACTGGGCGGGAAGAACGCCATCATCGTCGACGACGACGCGGACCTCGACGCGGCGATTCCCGGCATCGTGCAGTCGGCATTCGGCTACCAGGGACAGAAGTGCAGTGCCGCCTCGCGCCTGATCGTGGTCGGCAGGATCTACCACAGCCTGGTCGAGCGCCTGTGTGCGGCCACGGCCAGCCTGCGCATCGGCGATCCGCAGGATCCCGGCAACCTGCTCGGCCCGGTGATCGACGACGCGGCACGGCAACGCATCGCCGGGGCCATCGCCGCCGGCCGGACCACGGCGCAACTGCTCATGCCGCTGCGTGACGATCTGCCCGCCAACGGTTATTACCTGTCACCGGCCATCTTCACGGGGGTCGCAACAGACGACGCGCTGGCGCAGCAGGAGATCTTCGGCCCGGTACTGGCCGTCTTGCGCGCGGAACGCTTCGAACAGGCCGTTGCCCTGGCCAACAACACGCCTTATGCCCTGACCGGTGGCGTCTATTCGCGCCGGCCGGGACACCTGGATTATGCCCGCACGGCATTCCGCGTGGGCAACCTGTACCTCAATCGCCGGATCACCGGCGCCATGGTGGCACGCCAGCCGTTCGGTGGTTTTCGCCTGAGCGGCACGGGCAGCAAGGCGGGGGGGCCGGATTACCTCAGGCTGTTCACCGACCCGGTGTGCGTGACGGAAAACACGCTGCGGCGTGGTATCGCGCCCGAACCGAAGG
>CAZMAK010000148.1:0-4783 GCA_964564245.1 uncultured Ectothiorhodospiraceae bacterium
ACTGGTGCACGTGCATGCCGCTGCCGTTGTCGCCGACGATCGGCTTGGGCATGAAGGTGGCCGTCTTGCCGTAGCCATGGGCCACGTTGTGGACCACGTACTTCAGGATCTGGTTCATGTCGGCACGGCGCACCAGCGTGTCGAAACGGGTACCGATCTCGCACTGGCCGGCCGTGGCCACCTCGTGATGGTGTACTTCAACCGGAACGCCCATCTCTTCCAGTGCCAGGCACATCGCACCGCGCAGGTCATGCAGCGAATCCACCGGCGGCACCGGGAAATAGCCACCCTTGACGGTCGGGCGGTGGCCGATGTTGCCGTCTTCGTAGACGCGCTCCGTGTTCCAGGAAGCTTCCTCGGAATCGATCTTGCAGAACGATCCGCTCATGTCGGAGCCCCAGCGCACGTCATCGAGGATGAAGAATTCCGGCTCCGGACCGAAGTAGGCCGTATCGGCCACCTTGGTGGATTTCAGGTAGGCCTCGGCACGGTGGGCAATCGAACGCGGATCACGATCGTAGCCCTTCATGGTGGTAGGCTCGAGAATATCGCAGCGGATGATCAGTGTGGCCTCATCGCTGAACAGGTCCATCACGGCCGTGCTGGTGTCCGGCATCAGGATCATGTCGGACTCGTTGATCCCCTTCCAGCCCTGGATGCTCGACCCGTCGAACATCTTGCCGTCCTTGAAGAAATCGGCCTTGACGATACCGGCCGGAATCGTCACGTGCTGTTCCTTGCCGATTGTGTCGGTAAAACGCAGGTCAACGTACTTGACGTTGTTGTCCTTGATATCTTTCAAAACCTTGGTTGCAGACATTACAACTCCTCCAAATCAACACGCAGAAAAAGACACCCGCCCCATGTGCATACGGTCACATGCAGCATCCTGAAAAAATCTTAACGATTCCTGTTTCTGAAGAAGCAGGAATTATGCCACGTGATTTTTTACCGGGATACGTAAATATTTCACGGGGTTATAACAAAGTTACGACCACGTCACGCACTATTATAGTGCGTGCGCATTGTGATTGCACCGACATGGTGCTCATATTGCACTGGTATAAACCTGCACCTCGCCGATGTCTTTCGCATGCCGGGCAGCCTGCCGGATGGCCGACGCGCGCGTGGCGTGATCGGCCCGGGTCTGCGCACGCAGAAACACCTCCACGTGCACCTTCCCGTCCAGGTAGTGCAGCACCACCCGCTCCACCTCCTCGTCCAGCCCGGCCTGCTGCCATTCGCGATGCAGCCGGGACTCGATTTCATCACGCAAGGGCAAGCGGTCACACGGCGATGTGTCCTCGTCATCTTCCGGATCGATGTGAACCGTGACATCGGCAACGTGTTCAACCTGCTCGCTCAGGTGCTTCCGCACACGTTCCCCGATCTGGTGTCCCTCGGAAACACTCAACGCGGGATCGACCAGGATATGCACGTCCACCAGCGAGTCGCTGCCGCTGTAGCGCGTACGCAGCATGTGACAGGCCCGCACCCCGTCCACCGCCAGTATGGCCTGGCGGATCTCCTCCACCATCTCCGGCTCGAGTGCCGTGTCGATCAGTTCCTGCAGACTTTTCCAGAGCAGGTCCCAGCCGATCTTGGCAATCATCAGGGCCACCGCAATCGCGGCCACGCCATCCAGATAGGGAAAACCGGCCATCGCGCCACCGACGCCGACAATCACGATGACCGACGAGATCGCATCGGTGCGGCTGTGCCAGGCATTCGCAATCACCATGTTCGAGCGCAGGCGGCGACCGACACGCACCGTGTACTGGTAGATCCATTCCTTGGACAGCACCGAGAGCAGCGCCGTCAGCAACGCCAGCACTCCATGCCGGATCACCACGTCTCCCGACATCCGCTGGTAGCCGTCGATGCTGATGCCTACCGCCACCGCGACCAGTGCCACACCAAGGGCCACCGTGGCAAGCGTCTCTATCCGGCCGTGGCCGTACGGGTGCTCCGTGTCCGCCTCACGGTGGGAATGCTTGGCGGCGAACAACACCAGGAAATCGGTGGCCAGGTCGGACAGCGAGTGAACACCATCGGCAAACAGCGCATGTGAGTCTGAAACCACGCCGACGATGATCTTGCCCACGCCGAGCAGCAGGTCGATCACGGACCCGATCAGCGTGACCTTGCGAATCTCCTGGTAACGCGAAGTGCGCGGGTCCGGCAATTGCGTTTGCCCCATTACGGCGCTTCCACCGGCTCGACCCGGATGTCGATGATGATCTCGCGATCCTGCCGGTCAATGCTGCATACCGTGTGTCCATGCACGCGGCACCACGCCGGGATGTCGTGCACCACGCCGGGATCTGTACACAGCACCTGCAGCTCGTCGCCCGGCCGGCAGGACGCAATCGCATCCTGGGTGCGGATCACCGGCAGCGGACACAACAGGTTCCGTGCATCGACGACCTGTCTGCTCACAGGTACCAGTCCTGCGGAATGTCTTCCGCAGACATCGGCGTGACATCGATCGTGCGCACAGGACCGCAATTGTCATTGATCTCGACCGTCACGTTTTCCGCATCACGTCCCTTGCTGAAGCGTGCAGTCAGGCGCGCCGCCAGTTCGATGTCCGCGCTGCCGATCCGCTTGCCGTCCAGCAATACCAGCGGTCCGGTGTGGCTCACCGGGAACATGTGCAGAAAGCGCTTCCGGTACCCTTCGAGAAAATGATTCTCGCCTTCCTCGCGCCCGACGATCATCTTGAAGTGCGGCCGTGGCCGCAGGTGACGGCCCACCTTCAGCAGCATGATGTCATCCAGTTCGTAGCTCCGGCTGCCCCGGGTTTCCCAGAGGTCAGCCAGCTTCACCGAATACTGGCGGTCCGTCAGGAAACAGCAGCCGCCGGCCGGTTGTGCAAAATCCTCGAAACCGTATTTCGCTGCAAGGGCGATCTGCGGTTTGCGGGAACGGCCATTGAAACCGTACAGCCGTTCGCGATCCAGCCAGCCTTCCCGTTCCGGCAGGGTTTCAGGCAGGTTACGCGCGCACAGCGGTCGCACCAGGCGGTCGCCGGCGCCGGAATCGCGCGCGACCACCGGCATGGTGTCCTTGCGCTGGGACATCGGGCGCTGCCCGATCACCTCGCCGGTGATGATGAAATCGAAATGGTTGGCCTGCATCCATTCATACGCCTTTTCCACCATGAAGATCTTGCAGTCCAGGCAGGGATTGAGGTTGGCGCCATAACCGTGCCGGGGATTGATCACGACGTCCTTGTATTCCTCGATGATGTCGATGATGTGCAGCCGGATGCCAAGCTGTTCCGCCGACCAGAGCGCGTTATTGCGCTTGGGGCGTGCACGGTTCTGCTTGCGGATCGCGTGGGTGTGCCCCTCGACACAGAACCCGGTATAGAAGTTGATTCCCTCGACGTGAATGCCCTGGTCCATCACCACGCGCGCCGCCAGCAGCGAATCCAGGCCTCCGGAGATGAGGGCGACAGCCTTGCGTGGTGTACTCATGGCAACGACGGCACGGGTAACGGGAGACAGTCCGCATTCTACCCCATGCGCCGGAACGGATGCAGGTCAGGCGTACAGAATCAGTGGGATTTTCCACGTGCCGGCAAGGGCACTACTCGACCATCTGCACAGACCTGCCGGTAACAGCGCCGGCTGCCGGTCTCCTGCCACAACTCGAGTGCCTGGATCGGCGTCAGCAGCGGCTCGCCGCCCAGTCCGCGCATGGCGTGCAGGACGTCCATGAGGACCACGAAGGCATCGGAAAGATTGCCGTACACCCGTGCCCAGCCACGATCCATGACATCGGCAAGCTGCCGGTAGGAACTGCGACCGATATTGACAAAATAGCTGATCTGCACGAGCCGCCGCTCGGCCAGTTGCGGAAACAGACCGGAGAACAGCAGGCAGTGATCGCCGACATCACGCAGGCGGTCGATGCGCTCCGCGCCCTGCAGGGTCCGGGAACCGAGGAAGTCTTCGGCCATGATACGTGCCGTGCAGTACGGCCGGGTGGCAAAGCGCATGAGCAGGAACACCAGGTAGCTTTCCAGCGTCTCGTCGATATTGAGATCGCACGCCTGCTGCGCTTCCTGGACCAGCGTCTGCCATTGTGCAACCGCCGTCGGTTCGAGAATGAGCCGGTTCATACACACCTCCACCGGGGTACACAGGGTATTCGACCGGTCCCTGCTGCCGCTTTAGCGGCCACCGGTTTGTTACAGCTATACCACACTATTCCGTCCGCAGTCATGGCCGATATCCATACCTTGGGAAACCGGCCGGCCTCGGGCTATACTGCCGGGCTTGCAACAAAAGCGAACCGCTCCGTGTCCGATACGCCGACCACATTCCAGGGACTGATCCTTGCACTGCAACAGTACTGGGGCCGTCATGGTTGCGCACTGCTGCAGCCCTACGACATGGAGGTCGGGGCCGGGACCTTTCACCCGGCCACCTTCCTGCGTGCCATCGGCCCCGAGCCCTGGCGTGCGGCCTACGTGCAGCCGTCACGCCGCCCCACCGATGGCCGCTACGGCGAGAATCCAAACCGCCTGCAGCACTACTACCAGTACCAGGTGGTGCTCAAGCCGTCCCCGCTGGAGATCCAGGATCTCTACCTCGATTCCCTGCGCGAGCTCGGCATAGACACCCTCGTGCATGACGTCCGTTTCGTCGAGGACAACTGGGAGTCCCCCACGCTCGGCGCCTGGGGCCTCGGCTGGGAGGTGTGGCTGAACGGCATGGAAGTCTCGCAATTCACCTATTTCCAGCAGGTCGGCGGACTCGAATGCCGACCGGTC
>CAZMAK010000149.1:0-4711 GCA_964564245.1 uncultured Ectothiorhodospiraceae bacterium
TCGAGTCGAATGCCAAGGCACTGGAAGCCGCCAGGTCCGGATTCAAGGTCGGCACCCGCGACATCGTCGATGTCCTGGACGCACAGCGCGAGTTGCTGCGCGCACGCCGCGACTATGCCCGCTCGCGTTACGACTATCTGCTCAGCACCCTGCGCCTGAAGCAGGCCGCGGGCATCCTGGACCGGCAGGACCTTGCAGGGATCAATGCCATGCTGGTTGCGGGCGGCAACCCGTAGCGGTCAGGACGCAATGCCCCCCGACCAGAACGGACTACCGGAACCGCTACCCGGTTTTGACGACCCGGTCGGGCTGCTGCGCGCCTGCCACGACAGGATTCTGCAGCACTGCGAACTGCTGGAGCGGTTGCCGGAAACCCCGGACTCCGCCACGGCCCGGCAGGTGGTGCGCTACTTCACCACCAGTGCCGTACAGCACCATCGCGACGAAGAGGAAGACCTGTTCCCGCTGATCAACCGGCAGTCGATGAAGATTGCCGAACTGGTATTCCAGCTGCGCAAGCAGCATGTGCAGCTGGACGAACTCTGGAACGCATTGTTACCACAGCTGCGTTCCGTCCCGCAGGAGGGATTCGACGCGGACTTTCGCGCCCGTACCGCGGAGTTCTGTACGCTCTACCGCGAACATATCCAGCGCGAAAACCGGGAATTGCTGCCGCTCATCTCCAGCAGTCTGAGCCGGCAGCAGCTGGGCATGGTCGGCGAGAAGATGGCGGCACGGCGCGGGGTGCGCTTCTCGGCATTGTAGGAGCGCCTTGCAGGCGCAATACGCCGCCGTGCAAGTCCCGTTCGCGGCAGCGAGCCGCCCCTGCAAACGTGAGCATAAGGGTTTGGTGTGCATCATTGAACCGTAGCAGCAGCCCACGCGGCGAATCCCTGTCCGGCGTGGCACGTGACTCATCACTCACCCAGATGATGTTCAATCATCTTCAGCACCGCGTCCAGCGCACCACGATTCTTCGCGAGTACCTGGCGGCCCTGTTCGCCGGCTGCGTGACGCGCGTTGGCATCGGTCAGCCATTCACGCAACACGCGTTCCAGACCAGCCGCGCTTTCCACCTTGCGACAGGCGCCGACCTCTGACAACAGGCGGGTGATCTCGGTGAAGTTGAACACATGCGGACCGGTGATCACCGGAATACCGAGTGCGGCCGGTTCCAGCAGGTTGTGCCCGCCATGCCGCACCAGGCTGCCGCCGACGAAGGCCACATCGGACGCCGCGTAGAACAGGGGCAACTCGCCCATACTGTCGCCGATGAACACCTGGATATCCGCCGTACAGGGGCGGTGCTCGCTGCGCAGGCGCACCGCGAAACCGCGGCGCCGGCACAGATCGGTCACCGGGTCGAAACGTTCCGGGTGACGCGGCACGATCACCAGCAGGCAGTCCGGCAGTGCCCTGAGCAACTGGTGAAACACGTCCAGCACCTGCTCATCCTCACCATCGTGCGTGCTGGCGGCAATCCAGACCGGACGTCCGGCACCCCATTCCCGCCGCAACGCCTCGGCGCGCTCGCGCAGGTTCGGCGCCATGCGCTGCTCGAATTTCAGGTTGCCGGTCACCGTGACCTGCCGGGACTGCGCGCCCAGGGCCATGATGCGCGCCGCGTCGGCCTCGCCCTGGGCGGCAATCTGCGTGACCGTCTCCAGCACCTGCCGGGCCAGCCCGCCGACGCGGCGATAGCCGCGCAGCGAGCGTTCGGACAGGCGTGCGTTGACCAGCAACAGCGGAATCCGGCGTGCGTGGCAGGCATGAAACAGGTTCGGCCACAGCTCGGTTTCCATGATGACCGCCAGTTGCGGTCGCACACGGTCGAGAAAGCGCGCCACGGCATCCGGCAGGTCGTAGGGCGCATAGACGTGTGCGACCTCGTTGCCGAACAGGCTTCGCACGCGTGCCGAACCGGTCGGTGTCACCGTGGTCAGCAGGATCGAGTACTCGCCATGACGTTCCAGCAGGGCGCGCACCAGCGGTTCCGCCGCCTGCACCTCGCCCACGGAGACCGCGTGGATCCAGATCACGCGCTCGCCCAGCGGCGGTTCGATGAAGGCAAAGCGCTCCGGCCAGCGCCGCAGGTAGGCCGGCGCCCGCAGGCCGCGCCACGCCAGCCGCAGCAACACCACGGGCGCCAGCAGGTACAGCAACAGGGTATAGAGCAGTCTCAAGACAAACCTGCCCCGGTTGATTTGTCCGTGAAGCCAGACATTATCCAGTCATCATTGTCACGCATACTCCCTCTCCCTCTCCGGGAAAAGAGAGTATAGGACAATCGCGGGGTGCATCGTGCGCACCGGGTCGACGGGAACAGCAGTGGTCACCCGGCATTACCACGTCAACCCCCGGGCACGGCAGCATATTATACCCCATGGAACGCGCAGCCATCCTGCGTATGTACGCAGGCAGTCGAACCGTTACAATGACAACGATACTCACCCGCGAACCTACCCGCATGGACAAGCCGTCAACCACCCGGGCAGCCAGCCTGCTCGCGCCGCGCTACTGGCCGACCTGGCTGGGCGTTCTGCTGCTGCGCCTGCTGGTGCTGTTACCGTATCCGGCACAGCTCGTGACCGGCCGGATGATCGGCCACCTGGTGCGGCTGCTTGCGGCACACCGGCGCCACATCGTCCAGGTCAATCTCGAGCTGTGTTTTCCCGAGCTCGATGCCGTCGCACGCCGGCGCCTGCTGGTGGAAAACTTCGCCGCCATGGGCATCGCCGTGCTCGAGATGGGCATGAGCTGGTGGGGCAGCGATCGCCGGTTGCGCCGGCTGGTGCGGGTCGAGGGACTGGAGCACCTGCAGCAGGCGTTGCAGGCCGGGCGCGGCGCCATCCTGCTGAGTGCACACTTCACCACCATGGAAATCGGCGGGCGGCTGCTGTCATTGTTTGCGCCGTTCCAGATCCTCTACCGCGAGCACAAGAACCCGGTCATGGAACGGGTCATCCGCCGCGGCCGCGACAGCTTCGCCCAGCGCACCATCCTGCGCGACGACCTGCTGGCCCTGCGCAGCAGCCTGCGGCAGAACGTTCCCATCTGGTATGCCCCCGACCAGGACTTCGGCCTGAGCAAGGGGATTTTCGTCCCGTTCTTCGACATCCCGGCCGCCACCATCACCGCCACCTCGCGTCTGGCGCGTGCCGGCCACACGCCCGTGGTACCGTTCGTACAAACCCGGCTGGCCGGTACACGGGGCTATCAACTGACACTGTATCCGGCGCTGGAGCAGTTCCCGGGCAGCAGTGTCGAGGAGGACACGCGCCGTATCAACGCACTGCTGGAACAGCTCATTCGCGAACAGCCCGAGCAATACCTGTGGGCGCATCGCCGCTTCAAGACGCGTCCGCCCGGCCTGGCGGCCGTGTACCGGTAAGGCATGGGCAGGGGAACGGCATGACCGACTCCGCACCACGCATCCGGGTAAAACTCACGGGCCGCACCAGTGCACGCACCTGGCTTCGGCAGTTTCCGCATGGCCAACCGGTCTGGGGTGCGTGTGAATACACCTTCGATCCCGACGCCGACCACTACGACTGGCTGGTGGTCTATGATGACCTGCCGCCGGTATCCGGCGAGCGATTCTCGGCCCGTGTCGAGCCGCTGGCCTGCTCACGGCAACACACCCTGCTGGTCACCACCGAGCCCTCGTCGATCAAGACCTATGGCAGTGCCTATACGTCCCAGTTCGGCCTCGTGCTGACCAGCCAGCCCGAACGGGCCCTGCCACATCCCGGCCGTATCTGGTCGCAACCGGCGCTGCAGTGGTTTTACGGTTTCGGCAAACAGCACGCCATCGGTTACGACGAATTGCTGGGCACACCGCCGTGGGAAAAGCACCGGGTCCTGTCGACGGTCTGTTCGAGCAAGCAGCAGACCCACACGCTGCACGACCGCCGCTACCGGTTTACCGAGGCATTGAAGGAACGGCTGCCCGGGCTGGATGTCTACGGTCATGGTGTACGCGACATGGATGACAAGGCGGAATCCCTGCACGACTACCGCTATCACGTCGCCATCGAAAACCACCTCGGCCTGCACCACTGGACCGAGAAACTGGCCGACCCGTTCCTGGGCCTGGCCCTGCCGTTCTATTACGGCTGCCCGAATGTCGATGAGTATTTCCCGCCGGAGAGTTACATCACGATCGACATGAACGATGTCGACTGCGCCGCCGCTATCATACGGCGGGCGATACAGGACAACGAGTATGAAAAACGCCTGCCCTGGATCGTCGAGGCACGCCGCCGGGTGATCGAGCAGTACAACCTGTTTGCGGTTCTGAGCACGGCCATCGAGCAGCATCACCGGCCGGACGCCACGCCGCAACGCGGCGCGCGCATCCTGTCACGACGCGCAAGCAACAAGCGCAACCCGGCCAGCGCGCTGCGCTACTGGCTTGAGAAAAGACACAACCGGGCCTGGGAGAGGCGCGATTAACGGGCCGGGCCCGGAGGGACGCCGACAGGGATGTCGGTGGTACGGGTCCAGGGATGGACCCGGTAGAGCGAAGCAGGACGCCCGAGCCGAGAGCAACGCAGGGAGCAGTTGCCGAGAAGGGACCCGTTGTTTGAACGTGGTGGAGTCGGTTCGCAGGTTGCGCCCGGCAAAGGACGGCGTGCTGGCCAGCTATCCCCGGCGTGGTATTTTCGCTATTCTCGCCACCCGAGATCACCAGCCGTCACGCGCAGCGCAC
>CAZMAK010000150.1:0-4698 GCA_964564245.1 uncultured Ectothiorhodospiraceae bacterium
GCGTGATGCGGGCGCGCAGGCGCAGCTTCTCCTGCATCTGCGGGCGGCGCAGGTCGATGTACCGGTAGCGCAGCCGGGTCTCCTCGTTGACGTCGTCCTCGTCGAGCTGGAACGGCGGGGTCTCGGCCGTGTTGAGCACGTCCAGCCCCAGCCCGAGCACCTCGATCTCGCCGGTGGCCATGTCGGGATTTTCCGTGCCGGCCGGGCGCCGTCGCACCCGGCCCGTGACCTGCAGGACGTATTCGTTGCGCACGCGTTCGGCGGTGGCGAAGGTCTGCTGGACATCGGGGTCGAACACCACCTGGACGATGCCGTGGTGATCGCGCAAATCGATGAAGATGACCCCGCCATGGTCGCGCCGCCGGTGTACCCAGCCACACAGGGTGACCTCCCGTTCCAGGTGGGTTGCGTTGAGTTCACCACAATAATGACTGCGCATGCTTCAGTTTCCGGTTGTCGCTCGGGAAGGCGAAAATGGTACGGGGTTGCGCCGGATGACGCAATATCAGATTGAATGTGCTTACTTTTTCGGCGTGGGCGTCGGGCCTTTAGCGGCCGTCTTCTGGCTGTCGGTGGCGGCCTTGTCCGGTTTGTCCTTCTTCTCCTTGTCACCCCCGGCGACATTCTTCTTCTTGCCGGTCTTGAAATCGGTTTCATACCAGCCACCGCCCTTGAGGCGGAACGCGGAGGCGGAGACCAGCTTCTTCAGCGCCTCTGCCCCGCAGGCCGGACAACGCGTCAGCGGTGCATCACTGATCTTCTGCAGGGTTTCAAGGGTGTGGCCACAGGCCTCACACTGATATTCGTAAATCGGCATGGCGGGGCCCCGTCTGGCATCCGGTAGGTAAACCGCGCGCATTATACAGAGGAGCGCCGTTCCGGGTAATTCCCCCCGGGAACAGACCCCACGCCGGATGACGCCTGCTTGAACGAGAAACCTTGTTTAATGGCCACGGAAACACACGGAAACACACGAAACACAACGGAATTATTCAAGAACATTCCGTGTGTTTCGTGGCCATTAATTCTTTATCGAGTTGAGCAACATCCCCAGGCTAGCGTCATCCGGCGCGAACCCGGCCCTCACAGCGGTACCGCAGTGCGGCGGATTCTGTGACAATACCACTGCCTCCGGGACCCGAATCACATCATGCACCCACGCCCCGTACAACTGCCCGGCTCCGCCGGTAATGACCTCGGCACGCTGCGCGCGCTGGCGCCGTTCCTGTGGGACTATCGGGGCCGGGTGTTCCTTGCCCTGGGCTTTCTGGTGATGGCCAAGGTCGCCAACGTCACCGTGCCGCTGGTGCTCAAGGACATCGTCGACAGCCTCGACAGCAAGAGCCACGCGCTGCTGGTGCTGCCGGTCGCGCTGCTGCTTGGCTACGGCGCACTGAAACTGGCCAGTTCCCTGTTCAACGAGCTGCGTGACACGGTGTTTGCCCGGGTCCGCCACGGCGCCATGCGCAAGGTCTCGGTCCGGGTGCTGGAACACTTGCACCGGTTATCACTGCGCTACCACCTGGAACGCAAGACCGGCGGACTGTCGCGGGACATTGACCGCGGCACGCGCAGCGTCAGCTCGCTGATGAACTACATGGTGTTCAGCATCCTGCCCACGCTGGTCGAGATCGCCATGATCGCCGGCATCCTGCTGACCCGCTATGACGCCTGGTTCGCCGTCGTGACCTTCGTCTCCGTGGTGATCTATATCACCTTCACCATGCTGATCACCGAGTGGCGCATGCACTACCGCGTGACCATGAACGCACTCGACTCGACCGCCAACACTCACGCCGTCGACAGCCTGCTGAACTACGAGACGGTGAAATATTTCGGCAACGAGGCACATGAACTGCGACGCTACGACGAAAGCCTGCGGGGCTGGGAGAACGCCGCCATCCTCAGCCAGACCTCGCTGTCGGCGCTGAATTTCGGGCAGGCTGCCATCATCGCCATCGCCGTCACCGCCATCATGATGCTGGCGGCCAACGGTGTGGCGCACGGCACCATGACCATCGGCGACCTGGTGCTGGTCAATGCCTTCCTGCTGCAGCTGTTCATTCCCCTCAACTTTCTCGGCGTGGTCTACAGCCAGCTCAAGCACGCCATCGCCGACATGCACCTGATGTTCGAGGTACTGGAGCGCGAACCGGAGATCCGCGACCGCCCTGGCGCACCGGCACTCGATCCCGGCCGGGGAGAGATCCGCTACGAGCACGTGTCCTTCTCCTACGATCCCGAGCGGCCCATCCTGCACGACGTCTGCTTCACGGTGGCGGCCGGCGAGAAGGTCGCCATTGTCGGGCCCAGCGGCGCCGGCAAGTCCACACTGGCGCGGCTGCTGTTCCGTTTCTACGACGTCACGAAAGGACGCATTCTGATCCACGGCCAGGACATCAGCGCGGTCACCCAGCAAAGCCTGCGTGCGGCCATCGGCATCGTGCCGCAGGATACCGTGCTGTTCAACGAGTCCCTGTATTACAACATCGCCTACGCCAGGCCCTCCGCCAGCCAGGAAGAGGTCCGCCAGGCCGCGCGGCTGGCCAACATCCACGAGTTCATCACCGGCCTGCCGCAGGGCTATGACACCGTGGTAGGTGAGCGCGGGCTCAAGCTGTCCGGTGGCGAAAAGCAGCGCGTGGCGATTGCACGCGCCATCCTCAAGAACCCGCGCATCCTGGTGTTCGACGAAGCCACCTCCAGCCTCGATTCCCAATCCGAGCAGGTGATCCTCGACGCCCTGCGCGAGGTGGCCGCCCACCACACCAGCCTGGTGATCGCACACCGGCTCTCGACCGTCATCGACGCCGACCGCATCCTGGTGATGGAAAACGGCCGCATCATCGAGTCCGGCAGGCACCAGCACCTGCTGGCACAGAATGGCGTCTACGCGAAACTCTGGGCCCTGCAGCAGGAGGAACGCCAGCAGCTGGAACAGGCGACCGGATGACCGGCAACGCCCGCGCAGAAAAAACCCGCCTTGCGGCGGGCTTGTGCGGATTCAGGGGGACAGAACAGTATCAGAACCCGAGCCGGACCCCGATGCCGTACTGGTCGGCCAGGTCACCGTGGCTGATACCGGCCACCATGGAGAATTCCCTGGTCAGCTTGTAGACGCCACCGATCGAATAGATGGTGTTATGGTTATCCGTGTTGACGGGGTTGCGCCGCGAGTCAAAGCTGACAAAGGCATTCAGTTCCAGGGACTTGGTCACCAAGCTGCGCCCCCCCACCGAAACCAGGTAGCCGTCGTCACCTCGTGACGGAATGCCGTTGGTGTACTCGGTATCGATGTAGCTGGCGGAACCGACCAGGTCGAGCTTTTTCATCACGGCAAAGTGCGCGCCACCACCGATCAGGAAGGTGTCCGCATCGACATCGGACGTGATTCCCCCGACATCAAACTGGTCGTGCTGGTATCCGAACTTCAGAAAGATCATCTTGGTGGCGCCGAAGGAAATGTCCACGCCCGCCCCGTTGCCGGTGAAATCGTTCCCACTCGTTCCATCGGTGTAGAGGTACCTAGCGTCAGCGTAGGTGTAGTCCGGACCCTTGGCAGCAGCGGCCAGTTGTGTGGCGGCGGCAAGCACTACACCGGTAGCGACTGCAGCCAGTCTGGTTTTCTTCATTACACCCCTCCTGAATGTTGTGGCCATCTCGATTACAGTGGATGATTCTTGTGGAATAACGCGGAGATACTAAGGAAAGCACCGTCTGCATACAAGCACTTTCCGAATACCGTGATCCGGCACATCATCCGTCAACACATCTCGCAATGCCCGGGTTTTTTCTGGATAATCAGCAGCCTGTGAATCTCACCGGACTACCCGCCCATGTCTGAACGGTCGATTCTGATCACCGGCTGCTCCTCCGGCATCGGCCACTGTGTCGCGCGTGGCCTGCGCGCAAGTGGCTGGCGTGTGTTCGCCACGGCGCGCAAACCGGAGGATGTGATCCGCCTGCAGGAACAGGGACTGGAAAGCCGGGTGCTCGATCTCGCCGACAGTACATCGATCACGGCCGCAGTGACGGACATTCTGGCCACCACACAGGGCCGCCTCGATGCCGTGTTTCACAACGGTGCCTACGGACAACCGGGCGCACTGGAAGACCTGCCGGTTGCCGCCCTGCGCGAGCAGTTCGAGACCAATGTATTCGGCTGGCATGAACTGACCCGACAGGTGTTACCGGTGATGCGCCGCCAGCGTCACGGCCGCATCGTGTACAACAGTTCGATACTCGGCTTCATGGCATTGCGCTACCGCGGCGCCTATAACGCAAGCAAGTACGCCATCGAGGGAATCGCCGACACGTTGCGGCTGGAATTGCGGGGTACCGGTATCCACGTGGCACTGGTCGAACCCGGACCGATCCTGAGCCGGTTCCGCGAGAACGCCTTTGCCGCCTATCGGCGCAACATCGACAAGACCCACAGCCCGTACCGTACCGCCTACGAGGCCATGGAACAACGCCTGGCAAAGGAAGGACCGGCCGTCCCGTTCACCCTGCCACCGGAGGCGGTCCTGGCACGCGTGATTCACGCCCTGGAAAGCCCGCGCCCGCGTGTGCGCTACCCGGTGACGAAACCGACCTACGTCTTCGGCTTCCTGAAACGGATCCTGACCGCACGCATGCTGGACCGGATCCTGCACCGGATCTAGGAAAACCGGGGTCAGATCCCAGTTTTTGCTTATA
>CAZMAK010000151.1:0-4599 GCA_964564245.1 uncultured Ectothiorhodospiraceae bacterium
TTTGTGCCCCCGAACAATTCAATCAGCCTGGATGCACTGCCGTCGGTGGTCGGGGCAGGCATGAACATCATCCACATTCCCTCTATCCTGGGGCGGGCCTTGCGTAAAAAAAGAATTCCCGCAGTCCACTACCTTATGGGATACCTGTGGCACCGAACTGTAAGGCGTCATCAGTATCCCTATATTCTGGACTTCGGTGACCACAGGGAGGTTGCCTATCATACTGCCGGACCACGTAGTCACCGAAAAAACCTGTTCGAGGAATTGCGCTATTGCCACGGGCAGGACGGGGTGTTCGTGCTGGCGACGCACTACCACGCATTCGACAGGCAGACCATGGATGGCGAACCGGTAAGAAAGTTGCTGTTTGATCTGCTCGACGCGGCAGGCGGGATGCCGGGAGTGTCCTTCGTCGGTGTCAACTCGATCTGGTGAGGTATGAAGGTCTCGCTGGTCCTGAATGCATATATTGGTCCCGCGGTGCGAGACGGAACCGGCAAGGAAGGGTTCGAGCTTGCCATGGCTCTCGACAGGAGAGGCGTGCTGGGCAGGGTATTCTGTCTCGGCGCGGCATCCGCAACCGGTTTGCCGGCGGGCACGGTGGTTCCGGCATGCAAGAGCCGCCTCTGCATGGCGGTTCTCCGCTACCTGGGTATCCTGCACAAACGCTTTCCGGCGCTGCGTATCCGGCGCCGGGTCGAGCGCTGGATGGATGCGATGTTCGCGCGCCGGCTCGACGCGCAGGCGGGAGACGTCCTGTACTGCCCGAAACCACTCTATCCCGGAACCTTCGCACGGGCGCACGTGCTGGGTATGCGCGTGATCGTCGAGACGTCCGTGCTGCATCCACGACATAACCTCGAGGTCGTGGGCCGCGAGCGAGCACGGCTCGGGTTGCGCGGGACTTCCGGCTACCTGGATGAACGCCGGGTCCGGATGATGGAACGAGCGCTGGCCGGCGCCGACACGGTTTTTGCCTGGAGCCCGTTTCTCCGCGACAGTTACGTGCAGTACGGGCTGGATCCGGTGCAGGTGCGGACGGGCGCGGAGCACTGCGAACCGCCCGGTGTCGACGTCGATCGTTTTCGTCCCGCCGTGGAGCCCGTAACGACACAGGAATTCGTGGTGGTGCATGTTTCCTCGATCACGGTAATCAAGGGCGTGCAGTACCTTGTCCAGGCCTGGCAATCCCTGCGGGGCAAGGTGAACGGGCGCCTGCTGCTGGTCGGCCCGCTGGACCGGGATATGCAGATCCTGCGCGCGCGCTGGGCGGATCCGGGCATCGAGTGGACCGGATCCGTGCGTGATCCTCTTGCGTACTACCAGCGTGCCACAATCTTTGTCAGCCCCTCGATCTCTGACGCGGGGCCGAGAACGGTGCTGGAGTCGATGGCATGTGGTGTGCCCGCCATCGTGTCGGACCAATGCGGCATCGCGGGTTCAATTGAACCCGGGGGAAACGGGTTCGTGTACCATTACGACGACGTGCCGGCGCTCGCCGGATTGATCGAACGCTGTTACCGGGACCGGGACCTCGTGCGTTCGATGGGACGGGCCGCACGGGAAACGGTGCAGGGCTACAGTATTGGCAACTACCCGGCTGAAGTCTGGCAACGACTGTCCCTGGCTGGCATGAGACAGGGGGCGGAAATTGAATAACGAGTATCACTGCTGTCCCACCAACGCCCTCTCCCGGAGGGAGAAGGGACGCACGGCTTGTTCAGCCGGGGTTGAATTTCATGTCCCAAATGAGTTAAGGAACCTCTGATTAATTCGTCATTGCGAGGAACGTAGTGACGAAGCAATCTCTAACTGACTGATTCCATAACAGGAGATTGCTTCGCTTCGCTCGCAATGACGGGGATTGGTGAATTAATCAGAGGTTCCTTAATCACCGGCAAGGTCGTGCATAGTGAAAGACATGCTGATTGTTCAACGAATTTATATGGTGCAGTAGTGAACGTGTATACATCATTTCGACGCGAACCTGAAAGGAATGGTTACTTGTGGTCTGCTGTCTGGCGTGGCGGGTTACTGTAATGATCTATGTGATTCTGGGTATGCACAAATCGGGCACGACGCTGGTTGCCAAGGCCCTGCACGAGTCCGGCATCGCAATGGGCGAAGGCTTCCGGCAGGATGCCGGATACAGTGTGCAGAAGTACGAGGCGAAATGGGTCCGGGACATCAACGACGCCATGCTCGGGACCGCGCGTGATGTCTTCAGCCTGAAGGTGACCTCGGCATGCCTGGAGGGTTTTACCCTGAACGACGATATCGTCGCCAGGATGCGGGAAGGTATCGCGTACTACAGCGAGCGCTTTGCGGACTGGGGCTTCAAGGATCCCCGCAGTGCGCTGACCTACCGCTACTGGCGGGATGTGCTGCCGCCGCACAGGATCATCGTGGTGTACCGGGACCCGCTGTCGGTCTGGCGCCGCTATTCCCGCTTCATCAGGTGGCGCGCCATGCGCAGTCCATTTCTGGTCTGGGAGGATTACAATGGCCGAGTTCTCGAGGTGGTGACACACGCTGAAGGCGGCGATGTCCTGTATCTCTGCTTCGACCGCCTGCTCTCGGAACGTGCGGAATGGGAGCGCCTCAACCGCTTCACGGGCAGAAAACTGGTTGACGTGTGCGACCCGAAACAGCCGGCCAACCGGTTTACGGAGTCGCTGTGGTCGAAGCTACAGTACCGGATGCTGGAAGTGCTTGCCGGCGATGGGGTGCGCGATACCTATCATCGCCTTGATCGGCTGCGGCAGGCGCAGGCGGCACACCCGTGAGCCAAGCCCGGAACCACTGATCACCATGCCGCCGAACAACATGATTATTGCCGGTTCCGGGCGCAGCGGGACCACGTGGGTGCAGGATGTCCTCGCCGAAGCCAACGGCCTGCGCACGGTGTTCGAGCCACTGCATCCACAAGGGTTGCCCCGCGCGCGTGGCCTGGCCTACCGCTATGCGCCGCCCGACGATGACAGTCCCGAGCTGCGCCGCTTCTTCGATGACCTGCTGGCCGGCCGCATTCACGGCCTGTGGCCCGACTACCGCATCCGGCCGGACCGCTTCAATATCCTGACCCACGGTGTCCGGCAGTTCGTCTGGAATGCGCGCAAGCTCGTGCGTCACCGGCGGCTATATCGCGACCAGCGCACACGGTCTGCCGCCCTCATCAAGATGATCCGCGCCAACCTCATGCTGGCGTGGATCGCCAGCCACTACGAGGTGCCTGTCCTGCTGGTTGTGCGCCACCCCTGCGCTGTCATCGCCTCCCGCCTGAAAATCGGCGGGAGCGACTGGGATGCCTGCAAGGCACTGGGTCATTACCTTGGTGACCGACCTCTGGTGGAGACGGTGCGCGACCGTTTTGGCGTCGACATCACCCACAACGACCGCCGCCCGGAGGCCACGCTGGCCGTGGTCTGGTGTATCGAAAACATGCTGCCGCTGGCCTGGGCCGCCGAGTTTGGCTTCGCGGTGGTTTCCTATGAAGGGCTGCTGGCCGACCCGGCCACGGAGTGGCGGCGGGTCATACAGGCACTGGGCCTGTCAAACCTGCCGGCGGAGAACATCCTGAAAGCGCCGTCGCAACAGGTGGCTCCCGACCTGAGAAACCGGGAAATCGGTGCCTCCAACACGGCGAAATGGCGCAGCGAACTGGACAACGAACAGCTGGAGAGGATCGCCGGGGTGCTGGATAAGTTCGGCTGTACGCAGTACCGAGTGGATCGCGATGGCTTTGTACCCGGCTAGCGCCTGCCCGCCGCCGCGCGCGGTGTCAGGCGTCGCCGGTGAGCGCTGCCATGTAGTCCTGCCCCATGCGTTCCAGTGTGAAGCGTTCGCAGACCAGGGCCCGGGCGTTGGCCGCGTAGCGTTCGCGGGTCGCCGGGTCCGCCAGTTTCTCGATGGCAGCGGCCAGTTCGTCCACGTCGCCGGGCGTGTAGAGGATGCCGTTCTCACCGGAGCCCAGCATCTCGGCCGCACCACCGATGCGCGACAAGATCACGGCCTTCTGCATCGCCATGGCTTCGAGCGCCGCGTTGGAGAAGGTTTCGACCGAGGTCGAGGCCAGGATAAATATATCCATCACGGCGAGGGCATCCCGTACCTCCGCCTGCGGGCCCAGGAACGTGACCCGTTCCTGCAGTGCCTTGTCGGCAACCAGTTGTTCGATCGCGGGGCGAGTCCAGCCGTCACCGACCAGCAGCAGGTGGACGTGGATGCCCTGCGCCACGATTCTTTCGAGGGCTGCTACCAGATCGGCATGCGCCTTCTCGGGGCGAAACTGGGCGACGCAACCCAGGCAGAGCACGTCCGGATCGAGGCGGAAACGGGTGCGCAGCGCGTTCCTTGCCGCTACGGAGTCGGGCGGCGTAAAGTGGGCAGCGTCGATACCGTTATAGATGACCCGGCTGTTGGTTCCGGCCAGCGCAAATTGTGCGTTCCAAAGGTCGCGCTGCAGTCCGGTACCGTAGACCAGCGTATCGAAGCGGCGGAACACGGGGGCGTAGACCCGCATCTGCAACCGGTGGTAGCGGGAATGGAAGGTCGTCGTGTTGTTGCTGACGATGAGGCGGGGACGGATCTGCATCCGCC
>CAZMAK010000152.1:0-4569 GCA_964564245.1 uncultured Ectothiorhodospiraceae bacterium
CAGTAAGTCTTTCACTATGCACAGCATTGCAGGTGATTAGCCAGGCCGGGACATGCAATTCAGCACCGGCTGTACAAACCTTGGTCCCTTCTCGGCAACTGCTCCCTGCGTTGCTCTCGGCTCGGGCGTCCTCTTCGCTCCCTGGACCCGTACCGCCTGCATCCCTGCGGGCGTCCCGGAGGGAGAGGGAGTTAGCGGGACAGCAGTGAAATCCGCCCTTATTTTACACCCTGGTTGCCGAATGCATCCTGCACGTGCCGGGTAAACTGTGGTGCATCCTTGAAGCCGATCAGCCGTGACGGACGTACTTCCGTGCCGCTCCTGTCGAAGAACAGGATCGCCGGCGGGGCGAACAGGCCGAAACGGTTGAGCAGGGCGAGGTCGTCCCTGTCGTTGGCGGTCACGTCAGCCTGCAATAACGTGGTGTTCGCCAGTGCGGATTGCACGGCCGGGTCGGAGAAGGTGTAGTCCTCCATCTTGACGCAGTAGGTGCACCAGTCGGCATAGAAGTCGAGCATGGCCGGTTTGCCCTCTGTGCGACTCTGTGCCAGTGCCCGGTCGAGATCGGCCACGGTCTTGATGCGCGTGAACTGCAGCTGCTGTGCCGGGTGTCCGCCGGCGCTGCCGCTGACCATGCCGGTATTCAGGTTGCGCAGGGGATTGAGCGGGTCATGCCCGCCGGTGGTGGCGCCGATGATCAGGATGACGCCATACACCAGCATGGCGATCCCGAGCCCTTTCCAGAGCCGGCGCCAGCCGGATACCCCGGGGGCGACGCTGTCCAGCGCGCCCATGTAGATGGCGGGGATGATCAGCCACAGCGCCCACAGCACCAGCGTGACCGGTCCGGGCAGGATGCGTTCCAGCATCAGGATCGCTACCGCAAGCAGGATGACACCGAACACGGCCTTGACCGCGTCCATCCAGCCACCGGCCTTCGGCAGCAGCTTGCCGCCGGAGGTGCCGATGATCAGCAGCGGTGCGCCGAGCCCGTTGCCCAGTGCGAACATGGCCAGTGCGCCGGTCAGGTAGTTGCCGCTCTGGCTGGTGTAGATCAGTGCGCCGATCAGTACCGGGCCGGCGCAGGGACCGACGATCAGCGCGGACAGGACGCCCATGGTGGCTACGCCGAGCAGGGTGCCGCCCTGCATGCGGTTGCTGGACTCGCTCAGTTTCGCCTGCAGCGCGGCCGGGACCTGCAGGGTGTAGAAGCCGAACATGGACAGGGCGAGCAGTACGAACACCAGCGCGAACAGGCTCAGTATCCACGGATTCTGGAAGAATGCCTGTACACCGGCGCCGAGCTGCGCGGAGACCACGCCGATCACGGCGTAGGTGATGGCAACCGCCTCGACGTAAACCAGGCTCAGCAGGAACGCCTTGCCGGTCGTAATGTTCCTGCCCTGTCCGACGATGATGCTGGAGATGATCGGGATCATCGGGTACATGCAGGCCGTAAAGGCCAGCAGTACGCCGGCACCGAAGAAAAACAGAATGATCCAGGGCAGGCTGCTCCGCGTCAGCACCCGGACGATCTCGTCCTGGTTACCGGTGGACAGGGAAACCGCGGCGTCCGCCTGTTGCGCCGGGGCCGCGCTGGCCGCCTTGCCGGGCGGACCCCCGCCCGTGGCGTCAGCCGCGGCCAGGCTCACCGGCAGCTGCTTCTTGATCGGCGGATAGCAGATGCCGGCCTCGGCACAACCCTGGTAGCCGATGGCCAGCTTGATGTCCGCCGGTGCACGGCTCGTGCGCTGCAGCGTGACCTCGGCAGTGGCCTCGTGGTGGAAGATCTGCACATCGCCGAAGAATTCATCGTGCTTGGTCTCGCCCGGTTCGATTGCGATGTTGCTGATCGTGACGCCGGGCGCCTCGGCCAGCTGGATAGTGAACTTGTTGCGATACAGGTAATAGCCGTCGGCGATTACCCAGTGGACCCGCAGGTGGTCCGGCGAGTCTGCATAGACATCGGGCTGGAATGCCACGTCCGGGTCCAGAAAATCCTCTTCCGATGCCGACAGCCCGAGGCTGTTGCCCAGTGAACCGAGAATGCCGCCTGCCTGGCCGGGCTTGTCGCCGGCAGCTTCTGCCGGTGCCGGCGTGGCCGGTGCCGGCGTGGCCGAGGCCAGCACCAGTGCTGCCGTTTGCGTGTGGGGTGGATAGCACACACCGATATCCGCGCAGCCTTGCGAGACCGCCTTCAGATCGAGGTGATCGGCGGGGGTGTCGTTGGTCCGGGTGAACGGGATCGTGGCGGTGACCGTGTCGCGGAAGATGGCGAGGTCACCGAAGAACTTGTCGTGCTTGATCTCGCCGTCCGGGAGTGCCGGGTTGCCGAGGGAGATGCCGGGTGTGTCGGTGCTGAAGTGGATCCGGCTACGGTACAGGTAGTAACCGGGTGCAATCTTCCAGCTGGCCTGCAGGTGGGTATCGTCGGCAACCCGCATGGTGACGGCAAATGCGTCATCCGGATCGAGCAGGTCCGCATCGGTCAGGCCGGGGCTGGCGGCGGCGTGGGCCAGCGGGGCCAGTAGCCAGAGTGCCAGGAGTGTCCGGGCGTACGTGATCAGGGAGTGGGGCTGAGGCTGTCGTTTATCCATTGCAGGTATTCCGCCAGTCCGGTCCGGATTGGGACTGCGATGATTTCGGGAAGTTCGTAGGGGTGCAGGGCACGGATGCGTTGCTCCAGTCGGGTAAATACGGGTTGCGTGGTCTTGATCAGCAACAGGATTTCCTCGTCCTGATGGACTGCGCCCTGCCAGCGATAGACCGAGGATACACCGGGGATGAGGTTGATGCAGGCGGCCAGCTGTTCCTCAACCAGCGTGTGCGCGATCCGGTAGGCGTGTGACCGGTCGGGCAATGTACACAGCACCACAAGGGTTTCTGTCGGCATGCCGGCAACATACCGGAGCGGGGTGGTGACAGGCAACTGTAAAAATCATCGAGTCTGACGCCGGGTACCTACCTGGGGTATATCGATAGTAGAAAAAACCAAATGGCCACGGAAGCACACGGAAATACACGGAATGGTCATGAATAATTCCGTGGTGTTTCTGTGTGCTTCCGTGTGTTTCCGTGGCCATTTACCAGGATTCAGGTTATGCACGTACCACTTGACGATGATCCCATGGATATCTTTCTGGTATGGTCGGGCCATGAATCCGTTCCCGCTGCTGTTGTTGCTGTTCCTGTTCGTTCCGCTACTGGAAATCTGGTTGCTGATCAAGGTCGGCGGCATCATCGGCGCCTTGCCTACCGTAGCACTGGTGGTGCTGACTGCCGTGATCGGCGCCACACTGGCGCGACACCAGGGGCTGGTTACCCTGCAACGCCTGCAAGCCACGCTGGCACGTGGCGAGACGCCGGCGATCGAGATGGTGGAAGGCGCATTGCTGCTGATCGGGGCGTTGCTGCTACTGACACCGGGGTTCTTCACCGATGCACTGGGGTTCGCCTGCCTGGTCCCGCCGTTGCGCCGCAGGCTGGCCTGGTGGGCGCTGCGCCGTATTGCCGTGGTCACGCCGGGGGGCGTGCACCCCCCTGGCCACGCCAACCGGACCATCGAGGGTGAGTTTCACCGCGACGATTGACGGGATTACTGAAGACAGATCGTCACGAAAGCGCGCGGAATACCCGGGAATACAATTGATCGTCAGCAAACAAGCGCCATTCCGGACGCCGGGTGCGCCATGCGCACCCTGAAATACTGGCAGTAACATTCTTCTGCCCGCATCCCTTGACTTCACCAGCTTCGCCCCTATTATTAGCACTCACTAGAGGCGAGTGCTAATAATGTCGTTGCACCGCTTCAGTTCCCGGAGTCCGAGTCATCCTTATCAAGAGGAGAAGTGTGAACATGAAGATCCGTCCGTTGTACGATCGCGTGCTGGTGAAGCGCATGGAAGAAGAGACCAAGTCTGCTGGTGGTATCGTGATCCCTGATTCCGCCGCTGAAAAGCCAATGCGTGGGCAAATTATGTCTGCAGGAAAGGGGAAGCGCCTGGAAAGTGGGGAAGTTGTCCCGCTTGACGTGAAGGTCGGCGATACCGTGCTGTTCGGCAAGTATTCCGGTACCGAGGTCAAGGAACTGGGTGAAGGCATGCTGGTGATGCGTGAGGAAGACATCATGGGTGTCATCGAGGCCTGATCAGGCTTCCACCCAACATATTCAATAACCTACACAGATTTATAGAGGATTTGTCATGTCTGCAAAAGAAGTCATGTTCAGTGATGACGCCCGCGCCCGCATGGTGGCGGGTGTGAACATTCTGGCCAACGCCGTCAAGGTCACGCTGGGTCCGAAGGGCCGCAACGTGGTGCTGGACAAGGCGTTCGGCGCCCCGACCATTACCAAGGACGGCGTGTCGGTCGCCAAGGAGATCGAGCTGGAGGACAAGTTCGAGAATATGGGCGCCCAGATGGTGAAGGAAGTCGCTTCCCACACCTCCGACGTGGCCGGTGACGGTACCACCACGGCGACCGTGCTGGCCCAGGCCATGGTGCGCGAGGGCATGAAGGCCGTCGCCGCCGGCATGAACCCGATGGACCTCAAGCGCGGCATCGACAAGG
>CAZMAK010000153.1:0-2668 GCA_964564245.1 uncultured Ectothiorhodospiraceae bacterium
TGGAGGCGGGGTCGAGGGCGATCACCACGTCCTCGCCGGGCCGGTAGCCGGCCTTCTCGATGGCCTGCACGATCAGTTCCAGGGCCTCGGCGTTGCGTTTCAGCGCCGGGGCGAAGCCGCCCTCGTCGCCGACGCCGGTCGAGTAGCCGCCCTTCTTCAGCACCTGCTTCAGCGCATGGTAGGTTTCGCTGCCCCAGCGCAGGGCCTCGGCAAAGTCCGGTGCGCCGACCGGCGCGATCATGAACTCCTGCAGGTCGGTACCCTGCCAGTTGGCGTGCACGCCGCCGTTGAGGATGTTGAACATCGGCACCGGCAGGCGGCAGGCCGCCGCGCCGCCCAGATACCGGAACAGCGGCAGGCCACAGGCCGCCGCCGCCGCGCGCGCCGCCGCCAGGCTCACCCCGAGCAGGGCGTTGGCGCCCAGCCGACCCTTGTTGGGGGTGCCGTCCAGCGCCAGCATGGTCCGGTCCACACAGCCCTGGTCGAGGGCGTCGAGGCCGGTCAGGGCGCCGGCGATCTCGCCGTTGACATGTTCGACTGCCCGGCGCACGCCCTTGCCGCCGTAGCGGGCGCTATCGCCATCGCGTAACTCCAGCGCTTCGTGGATCCCGGTCGATGCCCCCGAGGGAACGGCGGCACGCCCGAAGGCGCCACCGGCCAGGCAGACCTCGACCTCGACGGTGGGATTGCCGCGCGAGTCAAGGATCTCGCGGGCATGGATGGATTTCAGGGAAGTGTCAGACATGTTAGTACTCTCCGTATATGGGAACCGATGATCCGGTCTTGTGCGGCCCGGCCGCATTTTCCTCCACCGCATGGCGCCAGCCATGCGCCCGACAGAACCAGGACTGCCCGGGGCGGTTTGAATTCGACTCGCGCAACAGGATTCTGACCCGGCCAGTTCAGTGCCTTGCGGGCGCCATCAGCGGTTGTTCAGAAATGCGTGTGCAGCCGCCAGCCTTGCCACCGGCACGCGGGGCGCCGAACAGGAGACGTAATTCAGGCCGGCACGCTGGCAGAAGTCGATGGAGGCCGGGTGCCCGCCGTGTTCGCCACAGATGCCGATGGAAAGATCCGGCTTGACCTCGCGCCCCCACTGCATGGCCAGTTGCATCAGTCTTCCCACGCCCTTTTCATCCAGCACCTCGAACGGGTTGTCCCTGAGGATTTCGTTCTGGTTGTACATCGGCAGGAACTTGTTTTCGGCATCCTCGCGCGAGAACGAGAAGGTGGCCTGGGTCAGGTCATTGGTGCCGAACGAGAAGAAATCCGCCTGATTGGCCAGCGAGCCGGCACGCATGCAGGCGCGCACCACCTCGATCATGGTGCCGAACCGGCAGTTCAGTTGCTGGCCGGTCTTCCGCTCCACACCGGTCTTGATCTCATCCACGTATTCGCGCACCCATTTCAGCTCCGCGGCCGTACACACCTGCGGCACCATCATCTGCGGATGGACCTCGATCCCCTTGGCGGCACATTCGGCCTCGGCCTCCAGGATCGCCTGGATCTGCATCCGGTAGATCTCGGGATAGGTGATACCCAGGCGCACGCCGCGATGCCCGAGCATCGGGTTCACCTCGGTCAGATCGCGGACCTTGCGCAGCATCAGCGCCTTGGTCTTCAGCGCCTCTTCGATCAATCCGGTGTCGACGAGCTGCGGGATCTTCGCTTCGCTGGTACCCTTCTCTGCCGACAACAACGCCAGCGCGCCGTTGAGCACGTCCAGTCCCTGTACCGAGTCCTTCAGGTGCTCCAGTTTCTCGATATCGTCCTTGAGCTGTTCCTCGCCGGGCAGGAATTCATGGATCGGCGGATCCAGCAGGCGGATGGTAACCGGTAGCGGCGACATGGTTTCAAACAGCTTGCGGAAATCGGAACGCTGGATCGGCAACAGGCGATCCAGCGCCTGCTGACGCTGCTCGGTGGTTTCGGCAACGATCATTTCGATCACGAGGGGCAGCCGGTCCACCGCGTTGAACATGCGCTCGGTGCGGCACAGGCCGATGCCCCGGGCGCCGAACTTCAGCGCGCGCGCCGCATCCTCCGGCGTGTCCGCATTGGCCATCACGCGCAGGTAGGCGATTTCGTCGGCCCATTGCAGCAGCGTATTCAGCTCACGGGAAAATTCCGGCTCCACCGTCGGGATCTCGCCGAAATAGACGTTGCCGTTGGAACCGTCGATGGTGATCACATCGCCTTCGCGGATCAGCTGCCCGCTGACATAGGCTTCGCGCTTCTGCACGTCGACGTGGATGCCCTCGGCACCGGCCACGCAGGGCTTGCCCATGCCGCGCGCCACGACGGCGGCATGCGAGGTCTTGCCGCCGCGGCTGGTCAGGATCCCCTGCGCGGCAAAAAAGCCGTGGATGTCCTCCGGCTTGGTTTCCTCCCTCACCAGGATGACCTTCATGCCGAGCACCCTGCCCAGGTGTTCCGCCCGGTCGGCGTCGAACACGGCCTGCCCGACGGCCGCACCGGGCGAGGCGGGAAGCCCCTGCGCCACCGGGTGGGCCCGCACGTTCCTGTCCAGTTGTGGATACAGCATCTGCTCCAGGTGATCCGGATTGATACGCAGCAGGGCCTGCTCCCGGTCGATCAGGCCTTCGCCGACCATTTCCACCGAGGTGCGAACCATGGCCGGGGCATTCATCTTGCCGTTGCGGGTCTG
>CAZMAK010000153.1:2678-4406 GCA_964564245.1 uncultured Ectothiorhodospiraceae bacterium
CTGCAGGCAATACAGCGTGCCGCGCTCGATGGTGAATTCGAAATCCTGGATTTCCTGGTAGTGCGCCTCGAGCCGGTTGCGCAGTTCGGCCAGTTGCCGCGCCATTTCCGGCATTTCCTGGTCCATCTTGTCGATGGCCTTCGGTGTCCGGATGCCGGCCACCACGTCCTCGCCCTGGGCGTTCACCAGGTATTCGCCGTACAACCGGTTCTCCCCGGTCCCGGGGTTGCGCGTGAAGGCGACCCCGGTGGCGGAATCGTTGCCGCGATTGCCGAATACCATCGTGCAGACGTTTACCGCCGTGCCATTGGCCATGGCCGGAGTGATGTTGAACTCCCGCCGGTAGTCGACCGCGCGCCTGCCCATCCACGAGTTGAATACCGCCTTGATCGACAACTCCAGTTGTTCATAGGGGTCCTCGGGAAAGGGACGTCCCGTATGCGTCTGAAATACCTGCAGAAATCGGTCGCAGACCTCTTCCAGGTTGGCGGCGGAAAGTCCAACGTCCTCCGTCACCCGGGCGTCCTGCTTGACGATCTCGAATTCCTCATCGAACATTTCATCCGGCATGCCCATCGCGACCTTGCCGAACAGCTGGATGAACCGGCGGTAGGCGTCATAACCGAAGCGGGCATCTCCGGTTTGCGCGATCTCACCCTCCAGGGTCCGGCTGTTCAGGCCGAGGTTCAGGATCGTGTCCATCATGCCCGGCATCGACATCGCCGAGCCGCTCCGGACCGAAACCAGCAGCGGATTTTCCGCGTCACCGAAGCCTTTCCCCGTCGCCTGTTCCACTTGCAACATGTGTTCTCTGACCTGCCCCATCACCTCGTCCGGCATCTCGTGGGCAGCGGAATCCAGGAAGTACAGGCACGCCTCGGTGGTGATCACGAAGCCGGGGGGCACGTTCAGGCCGATCTGTGTCATCTCGCACAGGTTGGCGCCCTTGCCGCCCAGTAATTTCTTGTCCTTGCCATCGCCCTCGGTGAAGGCATAAACCCATTTTTTCTTCATCGCTCGTTCCTTTGGTAAGGTCGTAGTATAACCGGGGTCAGATCCCGTTTTTCCTTTATATATCCAGGACAGTCACTTCGAGGCGACTGGACAGGCTCTCGAAATCCTCGGTCCTGAACAGCTCCGTACCGGGCTTCGTGGCCGTGGCACTGCCACAGAGGACGCCCAGACGTAACATGGCACGGGTGTCCTCGCCGCGGTGGGCGGCGGTCAGCAGGCCGGCGAGCAGCGCATCACCACACCCGACCGTGGATTGCACGTGTATCCGGGGTGTACTGCAATGCAGGCTGTTATCGTCGTCGACCAGTATGGCACCATCGGCGCCCAGGGAAATACACACGCAGCCAACACCGCGGCGTTGCAGCTCGCGCGCGCTGCCGGCGACCGCCTCGATACTCTCCAGCCGGCGTTTGCTCGTCATTTCCAGCACGTAGCGGTTGAGCCGCACCAGGTGTGGCTGCGCCTCCAGCGCCGCACTCAACACCGGGCCGTACGCATCCACCACGGCGCGGCCGCCCTGCTCCCTGACCCGCTGCGCCAGACGGCCCACGTAATCGTCCGGTACACCGGGCGGGGTCGAGCCGGTCAGGACACCGAAACCGCTACCGCAACCCGACAGGAAGCAATCGGTCAACGCCTCCAGAACGGCTGGCGGTATCTCCGGGCCGGCGCTGTCGACCTCGTACTGGCCCCGTGGCAACTTCTGCAACAGGA
>CAZMAK010000154.1:0-4281 GCA_964564245.1 uncultured Ectothiorhodospiraceae bacterium
GTCGCGACGTCACGCTGTTCGGCTACAACATCTCCGTGCACTGGTGCCTGCAGGCCGCCGGGCTGCTGTCGAAGCATCACGGTATCGAGGCAGAAGTCATCGACCTGTATGCCCTGAGTCCGCTCGACCGGGACGGTATCCGCACCTCCGTCAGCAAAACCCACCGCGCGGTGATCGTGGAAGAGGCCGAACCGGCCGTGGGTGTCGGCGCCGAGGTGATGGCGATCATCAACGAGGAATGTTTCTTCGAACTGGATGCCGCGCCGGTGCGCGTGTCCGCGCTGAACGTGCCGATCCCGTACAACCACGCCCTGGAGAAGGCCGCGTTGCCGGATGCCAACGACGTGGTCGAGGCGGTGCGGAAGATGCTCGGAATCTAGATATTTCCTCGGGTGTAGGGCGGAAGCCGAAGGCGTTCCGCCCTACGATCGATGTGGTGAGCACTTTTTAGAGATGAATACTGCATGGCTGATCCCTACGTCATAAAGATGCCCCAGCTCTCCGACACCATGACGGAGGGTGTCATCGTCAGCTGGGAAAAGAAGGTCGGCGACGCGGTCAGGCGCGGTGACATCGTCGCCACGGTCGAGACCGACAAGGCCGTGATGGACGTCGAGGTGTTCCGCGACGGTTACCTGTCCGGTCCGATTGCACCGGTCGACGCCGTGGTGCCGGTCACGCACCCGATTGGCTACCTGGTGGAATCGAAGTCCGAGGTCGATGCCAGTGAGGTGAAGGCCGGCGCCACGGCCGCCACGACGTCAGCGGTCCGCGCCCCCGCGCCGGCCACCGCACAGGCGGCACCCGCCGCGGTTGCCATCCCGGCGGCCGGCCGTGTCGTACCCACCCCGCGCCCGCAGGGCAACCGTGCCTCGCCATTGGCGCGCAGGCTGGCGGCGCAGACCGGTACCGATATCGACCGCCTGAGCGGTTCCGGCCCCGGCGGGGTGGTGACCGCGGCCGACGTGCAGAGTGCGCCGGCGCCGTTCGAGGTATCGGTGCCCGGTAACGGCCGGCCGATGAAGTCGATGGAAAAGGCGATCTCGCGCGCCATGGCTTCGTCCATCTCCATGCCGACCTTCCGGGTCACGGCACACATTCACCTCGCCGGGTTGATGAGTGCTGCCAGGGCTGCCGGCGTCTCGGTCACCGTCGCGATTGCGCGCGCCTGCGGCCTGGCGATCGCGAAACACCCGAAGATGAACTGGTGTTACCAGCCCGATGACAAGCTGATCGAGCGCAGCCAGGTCGATATCGGCATGGCGGTGGCGGCCGATGACGGCGGCCTGGTGGTGCCGATCCTGCGCGGCTGCGAGGCGCGCGAGCTGGGCGAACTCAACCACGACTGGAAGGACCTGGTGGCGCGCGCGCGCACCCGCCACCTCAACCCGGAGGAGTTCACCGGCGCGACCTTCCAGATTTCCAACATGGGCATGTTTGACGTCAGCTATTTCGACGCCATCGCCACGCCCGGGCTGGCCGCGATCCTGGCGATTTCCTCGGAGACCGACCAGGGCAGCGCATTCACCGTGACCGCCGATCACCGCGTCATCAACGGCGCCGACGTGGCGCTGTTCCTGCGCACGCTGAAGGAGCTGATCCATGCACCGTCCGGCTGGATGGGGCCGGCCGGTCCGGCCATCCCGGCCGGTGACTGGGACTACGACGTGGTCGTGATCGGCGGCGGGCCGGGCGGCGAGGACTGCGCGCGCGACCTGGTCGGGCACAAGCTCAGGGTGGCGCTGGTCAATGACGCGCCGCTCCCCGGTGGCGAGTGCCTGTGGCGCGGCTGTATCCCGTCCAAGGCGTGGCGCGCGGCGGCCGACCGCATGCGCGACCGTGCCGAGGATGCACTGCTGGGCGTGACCGGCACCGACAGGTCGAAACTGGTCTGGCAGGACCTGGAGGCGCACCGGCGCAAGGTGCTGGAAACCCGCGGCGAGATGGCGCTCAAGACCGACAGGGGCGTGCGCATCGATTACCTGCAGGGCTTCGGCCGCTTCGTGGATGCACATACACTGGCCATCGATACGTCCGGCAACAGCACGGACCCGCATGCCCGCGCCGCCATGCCGGAAGGAAAGACCGGCAAGACGGTGACCTTCGGCTGTGCGGTAATCGCCACCGGTGCGCCGCCGTTCGTGCCACCGATCCCGGGTGCGCAGGAAGGGCTGGACAGCGGCGGCGTGCTGACCTCGGACACCGTGTGGTCGCTGTCCGCGCCGCCGAAGCGACTGGCGGTGATCGGTGGCGGCGCGATTGGCGTGGAAATGGCACAGATCTTCCAGGACTTCGGTGCACAGGTCACGCTGCTGGAGGCACAGCCGCGCATCCTCGCCGAGGTCGAGACCGAGATTGCCAACAGCCTGACGGAAATCCTCATGGCCGAGCCGCGCCTCGACGTGCTGACCGGGGCCGCGGTAACCAGGATCAGCGGAACCCCCGGCAAGATGAAGGTGGCGTACAAGGATGCGGAAGGCAAGTCGCACAACCTGTCCGTGGAGTACATCATCATGGCGACCGGCAAGCGTCCGGTGCTGAGCGGGCTGAACCTGGAAGGGGCCGGCGTCGCCAGCGAGCGCAGTATCATCACGGCCGATACGCGCTGCCGCACCAGTGTGCCGCATATCTTCGCCGTCGGCGATGTGATCGGCGGGCTGATGCTGGCGCACACCGCCGCGCAACAGGGCCGGGTCACGGCCGCAACCATCCTTGGCGAGAACCTGCAGTACGACCAGGACCGGGATTGCGGCGTGATCTTCTCGCGTCCCCAGGCCGCGTTTGTCGGCCTGTCCGTGGAGCAGGCGAAGGCAAAGGGCATGGACGTGGCGGAGGTGAAGGTCCCGATGAACATCGACGCCAAGGCCATGATCAACCACGAGACGCACGGTATGATCAAGGTCGTGGCCGACAAGGCCACGCACCGCGTGGTCGGTGTGCACTTCCTGGCCGACCACGCCGACACGCTGATCGGCGAGGCAGTCATGATGGTGGCCGGCAACCTGACCCTGGAACAGGTGGGTGAGGCGATCCATCCGCACCCGACCCAGACCGAGCTGTTCGGGGACCTGGCACGGCGCCTGCTGTCGCGCCTGCGTCGCAGCGCGAAGAAGGCAAAGGCGTAGTATCAATGCAGGGTGCGCCATGCGTACATTGAATCTGAATGTGGTGCAGGGCGCGCTGTGCGCATCCTGGAAATGCATGAAATATCCGGCGCACACAGCGCATCTGCCGCTGGAAGGGTGCAAGGAGAGCGCGCCATCCGCATGCTGAAGCTGTGTGCAGTAAACCGGTGTTAATGGATGATGGCGGTACGATGAAGAATTGAATTCCTTCTCTCTCCGGGAGAAGGCCAGGATGAGGGGATCGAGTTCAGGCAGTTAACTGAATATGATCCCCTCACCCCAACCCTCTCCCGGAGGGAGAGGGAGCAACAGGACCTATGTAACATGTCAGAAGTCAGGAAAGTGGTGCTCGCCTATTCGGGCGGGCTGGACACCTCGGTCATCCTCAAGTGGCTGGAGGAGACCTACGGCTGCGAGGTGGTGACCTTTACCGCCGACATCGGCCAGGGCGAAGAGATCGAACCGGCGCGTGCCAAGGCCAAGGCCATGGGCGTGAAGGAGATCTATATCGAGTCACTGCGCGAGGAATTTGCGCGCGACTTCGTGTTTCCCATGTTCCGCGCCAACACGATCTACGAAGGCGAATACCTGCTCGGTACCTCCATCGCGCGCCCGCTGATCGCCAGGCGCCTGGTGGAGATCGCCCAGGAAACCGGCGCGGATGCCATTGCGCACGGGGCGACCGGCAAGGGCAATGACCAGGTGCGTTTCGAACTGGGTGCCTACGCCCTGAACCCGGACATCCGCATCATTGCACCGTGGCGCGAATGGGACCTGAACTCGCGCGAGAAACTGCTGGCCTATGCCGAGCAGCACAACATTCCGGTCGAACACAAGAAGGGCAGGAAGTCGCCGTATTCGATGGATGCCAACTCGCTGCATATCTCGTACGAGGGCGGCATCCTGGAGGATCCGTGGGCGGAGCCGGAGGAAGACATGTGGCTGTGGACGGCCTCTCCCGAGAAGGCGCCGGACAGCCCGACCTATGTCGAGATCACCTTCGAGCGCGGCAATGCAGTGGCCGTGAACGGCAAGTCCGCCAGTCCCGGCCGGGTGATGGAAATCCTCAACAAACTGGGCGGCGAAAACGGCATCGGCCGTTCCGATATCGTCGAGAACCGCTACGTCGGCATGAAGTCACGCGGCTGCTACGAGA
>CAZMAK010000155.1:0-4220 GCA_964564245.1 uncultured Ectothiorhodospiraceae bacterium
AAGGGCTCGGACGCCCACAAGGCGGCAGTGACCGGCGACACCGTCGGCGACCCCTACAAGGATACTGCCGGCCCGGCCATCAACCCGCTGATCAAGATCATCAACATCGTGGCGTTGCTGATCGTACCGTTGCTGTAATAAAACAGCCTGCAGGAGCGCCTTGCAGGCGCTCCTGCAGGACCCCGATATTGATATGAAAGACATCGACCCCGAACAGCTGGTGATGGGCGACAAGAGCGGCATCGACCTCTCGGACTCGCGCCCTTCACTCAAGGCGATCCTGCAGCAACAGCAGGAACGGCTGACGCAACTGCCGGAGAACGCGGACCCCGTAGAGCGGGCACGCCTGCAGCTCGACATGGCGGAAACCCTGCTCGGCCTGCAACAGAAATCCGCAAGCTGGGACCTGGCACGCGGCGCCTTCGATGTGTTTGCGGCAGCGGAACGCTGGCAGGATGCGGTCGAGGCCTGCGATGTCCTGTTCCAGTGTGAGCAGCCCGACTCGCTGGTGGCCCTTGGCAATGGTGTGTGGCTGTCGGTCACCTTCCCGGTGCCGGCGCAGCTGACCGTGGCCATGCTGCAGCACATCGTGGATGAAACGCCGGACACCTCGGACGGTGGCCCGGTCGCGGCCATGGCCGCGCACTACATCGCCGGCCTGCGTACCGAGGGCAAGGAACAGGAAAGCCTGACCTTCTTCACCAACCAGCTGGTGGCGAGTGTCGCGAAGCGCCACCGCGGGATCGAGAACGACCCCGAAATGATCCGGATGTGGACGGAAATTCTCGGGCTGAATGACGTACCGGAACTGCTGTCGCGGCTGGCGGACATGCTCAACGTGATCGTGGGCGAGAACTGGTGGATCGACCGCGACGCGCTGCGCGCGCGATTACCGGCCCGGTAGCGGCGCCTGCGCCACCGGCATTTTCCGCTGGAGCCTGACTGCAGACGAATCTGTCCGCGTCAACGACCGCTTCTCCGCCAGTGGCGGATCCTGCGGGTCTGCGACACCACCTGCACATTACCTGCCGGCGATGGTACCTTCTGGACCCTTTGGATGCGGCTGCTAGAATCAGGGCAAGGCATTCCCCTTCCAGGGTCAACCGATATGCGCATCCCGTTCCTGTCGTCCTGCCTCCTGCTGCTGACCGCCTGTGCGAACCTGCCCGGTTACCACTACCCGACCGGCCCGACCCCGCTACCGGCAGTGACCCGTATCACCCTGAACCAGCCGCTCACCATCCGCGCGGACCGGGCCAGCGAGTACATCCAGGACGGGGAAGTCAGACCGTACAACCGGATTTCGGAATACTATCCACACTGCATATTCGAACTGCGTACCCCGTCGGAAAGCGCGCGCACGGTGCAAACGGACACGTTCACCGTCACCACGATCCGGCGTGACCGCTTCATGGCCTGGGCCTCCGGTCGCCAGTTCGCCTCGGGCGGTGATGGCGGTGACTACAACATGGTGATGTCGTCCACGGTGCTGTCACTGCACTCGGACCGGCAGCCGGAGGTGTTCCGGCTGACCTGCCAGCAACTCGATGAACCGTATCGGGTCCATCACGTGACGGTAGCGGAAATGCAGAAGACACTGGGCGGATTGATTACCCTGTACTAGGGCACCTGCCGGTTGCAGGCGATGGCGGTCAACCACCACGGCGAATACCGGTACCGTACGTCTTCACCGCCAGGGCGGCTCCTGCAGCGGAATGGCAACCCGAACGGGTACCAGACCCCGATTTGTCAATCCTGGTAATAGTAGTCGTAGGACGTCAGGATTTTCTGCGTGAACGTCCACGCATCGATATAGGACAGGCCGCTGTCCTCGGGTATCACCACCTTCACGTACAGCTTCTTCGGGTGCGCCTCCTTCAGTTTCTCCAGGCGATCGTCCAGCTGCTTGCGCGTCAGGCTGTGGTACTCACCGTCCTCGGACTCCTTGAACTCCAGGGTATATTGACCGTGTTCCTTGCTGTAGCGGACGGACACCACGAACTTCCCGGACGTCGTGCGGGCCGGTTTCACCAGCTTGTCGTACTTGACGCTGAGTTCCTCGTAATTACCCTGCAGCGCCGCCAGGCTCTGCTCGGAGTCCGCAAACTGCTGCCGCAACCGGGTGAGCTCCGTGGTGCGAGCCTGCTCGGTCTTGCGCAGTTCCGTTACGGTGCTCTGCAGGCTGGTATTGGCGCTGGTCAGGCGTGCATTGTCCGCCTGCACCTGCTGGAACCGGTCGCTGAGCGACTGGTTGGCGCCCTGCAGGTCCAGCAGCTGCTGGCGGACGTCCGCCAGCTGTTTTGACGCCGTCCGGTTCTGTTCGCCGGCACGCAGCAGCTGGATACGCAGGTCGGAGATTTCCTGCTGCGCCTGTGCGAGGCGGTCTTCCAGCGTGGCGCTGGTCTGGGAGGCCGATTGTGCCTGCGCGCGGGCCTCGCGCTCCGAGGCAATGGTCGCGCGCAACTCGCTCACCAGGTGCATGTTACGCAGCATCAGGATGGTGCTGGCGATCATGAAGATCATCAGCACTACCATCATCAGGTCGGTAAATGAAGGCCAGAAACTCTCGCCGCTCGAACCACTGTCGCCCTGGTACCGGAGGTCGACAAATCCCTCGCTCATTGCTGGGCTCCGTTACCCGGCAGCCGGAAGCCCTCGCGCAGCAGTTGCTTCAGTTCGTAGATGTGGGCGGTCGCAATGCGGGTGTTGCTGGCGAATTCATCCACGGAATGGTTGAGGCTGGTGCCGGCGGTGGAAAACTCCTCCTGGACCCGCTTCATGCCGACGGCCGCATCGTGCAGGCTGCCGACCAGGCCTGCCACCTGGTCCAGCAGGCTTTCACTGTCATGGGAGAAGCGCGGCATCAGGTACACCGAGGTGGCTTCCTCGATCCGGCCCAGCAGGTTCGACTGGGCATCGCCGAGCTTGATGTGGAAATACCCGTAAAACAGGTAACACAGGATTGCCGTCAGGGTTGTGGACAGCGCCGTGGACATACCGTGGATGACCAGCCCCATGTTGCCGCTGGCCTGGACGTCATCGAGCATGCTGGAGGCGCCGGCCAGTGCGATGGACAGCGACACGATGGTCCCGAACACGCCGGTCAGGATCAGGATATTGCTCACGTAACGGGCAAAGCTGATGCGGGTGCTTTCGGTGGCCTGCAGGGTGGCGGCCAGCGCACTGTGGTTGATCTTCGCGTACTGCTCGCTGAGCGCGGACAGCGTGGCATAACGACGCGCGATGATGGACTTCGCGTTGACACCCTTGAGCGGGTTTTCCTGGCCGGACTCGAGGCGGCTGACCAGCCGGTCGAGCGCGGTCTCCTCGCGCATGTAGCGCACCAGCGAGACGATGATCTTGGCCAGGCCCAGCCCGAACACCACGAGGATGCCGCCGTTGATCAGGTTACCCGCCATGGTGAGCTGGTGGGTGAAGTAGAGTTCCTTGATGTACGCCGTGTTGGCCGCCAGCGCGGCCAGCACGATCAGGCCGAGTATGACAAGCCGCAGCAGCATGCGGCCACTGAAGTTGGAATTGGTCGGGTTCATTGCATTACCTGTATGAACATTTGGAATCGGATGGTATGCATATTACATCTTCCTGCGGTCGATTGGCTCAAAAATGCAGCCCCGGAATCCACGAAAGCACACGGAAATAAATCATGAATATTCCGTGTGCTTTCGTGGATTCCGGGGTCATGGACCAGTGACCCGAAACAGCGGGGCAGTGTCCTGTTTCACCCGGGCATCGATATGACGTATTGTTGACGGTCGGCAAACCGAGGAGTGCGCGAAAGCCGGGGTCAGACCCCGGTGTTCAGGCCTTGCGGTAGATCTCCGAGCCGCCGTCCTTGAACTCGGCCGCCTTCTCGTGCAGGCCCGTCTCGATGGCCACCCCGATATCGCCGATGCCCTTCTGCGCCGCGTATTCGCGCACGTCCTGGCTGATCTTCATGGAGCAGAACTTCGGACCGCACATGGAACAGAAATGTGCGACCTTGGCCGAATCCTTCGGCAGGGTGGCGTCATGAAACTCGCGCGCCTTCTCCGGGTCGAGCCCGAGGTTGAACTGGTCTTCCCAGCGGAACTCGAAACGTGCCTTGGACAATGCGTTGTCACGCAGCTGCGCGCCCGGATGCCCCTTGGCCAGGTCCGCGGCGTGGGCGGCGATCTTGTAGGTGATGATCCCCTCGCGCACGTCGTGCTTGTCCGGCAGGC
>CAZMAK010000156.1:0-2926 GCA_964564245.1 uncultured Ectothiorhodospiraceae bacterium
ATGTCCATGAAAGCACGGGTGAAATGGGTCGAGGCGGCGACTTTCGTCGGGGAATCCGGCAGCGGCCATGCGGTGGTCATGGACGGCCCCGAGGACAGTGGCGGGCGCAACCTGGGCATCCGGCCCATGGAAATGCTGCTGCTCGGCATGGGTGGCTGCACCGCGTTTGATGTCGTGCACATCCTGAACAGGGCCCGCCAGCCGGTGACCGATTGTGTCGTCGAGCTCGAGGCGGAACGTGCCGCGACCGAACCGAAGGTGTTCACCCGGATCCATGTGCACTTCCGGGTCAGCGGCAACGGCCTGTCGGAGAAGCAGGTGGCGCGCGCGGTGGAGCTGTCCGCCGGGAAGTATTGCTCGGCGTCCATCATGCTCGGCAAGGTAGCTGAAATCAGCCACGATTTCGAGGTGATCGACCAGGGGGTCGGCGGCTGATCCAGCGGTTTCTAAAACCGGACAATGTTGCGATAATGGCCGCGCCGGGAACCCGGCTCGATGGTGCGCGCCGTCCGTATTGCCAATCCGGCAGGCACCGTGGTCCAGATGAATTTCATCCACCGATCGTAATCCCCTCAAGAGACTGATGACCGATGCGCAGGGTTAAATTGCAGGGTTTCAACAACCTGACCAAGACGCTCAGTTTCAATATCTACGACATCTGCTACGCGCGCACCCGCAAGCAGCGGAATGAATATATCGAGTACATCGACGAGGCCTACAACGCGGATCGCCTGACGGACATCCTTTCCGACGTGTCCGATATCATCGGCGCGAATATCCTGAACGTCGCTCGCCAGGACTACGATCCCGAGGGCGCCAGTGTGACGATGCTGATCTCCGAGGAGCCGGTTTCATCGGAGTATATCTCCAACACCGAGGCGCCGGGCCCGTTGCCGGATTACGTGGTGGCCCATCTCGACAAGAGCCATATCACGGTACATACCTACCCGGAGAGTCACCCGGGAGGCGGCCTCAGCACCTTTCGTGCGGATATCGACGTGTCGACCTGCGGACGGATTTCACCGCTCAAGGCATTGAACTACCTGATCCACAGCTTCGAGTCCGATATCGTGATCATGGACTACCGGGTGCGTGGCTTTACCCGTGATGTGCGCGGTCGCAAGCTGTTCATCGACCACAAGATCGATTCCATCCAGAACTACCTGTCGCGGGACACGAGAGAGCGCTACCAGATGATCGATGTGAACGTCTACCAGGAAAACCTGTTCCACACCAAGATGCGGCTCAAGGAGTTCGACCTGGAGGACTATCTGTTCGGTGATGCCAAGGAAGACCTCAGCGCCGCCGAGAAACGCCAGATCCGCGCGCAGGTGAACAAGGAAATGCTGGAGATCTACTACGGCCGCAACATGCGCGGTCGTTGATCGCTATTGCCGGCAGGAGCCGCCCCGGCGGCGAATGTGGTTTGCCGCCGCGTTTGCGGAGGGGGCCACAGGCAAATCGACCTAGATCCGGTACGCGGTCGTCGTCATCACCTTCGAGGACAGCGCCATGAGCCGCTTTACCGGTTCCGGCAATGCCTTGCCGCCGGCCTGGCGGGCGTTGTCGCGGTGTTCCGCCTCATCCATCTTCATCTGCTCCAGGATGGCACGGGACCGGTGGTCACCGGCGGGCAGACGGTGCAGGTGATCGTCGAGGTGCTTCACGACCTGTGTTTCGGTTTCCGCCAGGAAGCCCAGGCTCCACGCGTCGCCCAGCAATCCGGAAGCGGCCCCGATGGCAAGCGAACCGGTATACCAGAGCGGGTTGAGCAGGCTGGTGCTGCCGCCGAGTTCGTGAATGCGTCGCCGGCACCAGGCCAGGTGGTCGTTTTCCTCCAGCGCGGCCCGTCGCAGCCGGTTGCGGGTTTCCGGTTTGCGCGCCGTCAGCGACTGTCCCTGGTAGAGCGCCTGTGCGCAGACTTCTCCGGCGTGGTCGACGCGCATCAGGCACAGGCTTTCCGACTTCTCGGTGCTGGAGAGTGCCGCGCTGTCGGCCGTCGAGGAGGGGTTCTCGCGGCCGGTACCGTTCGGCGTGCCGAAAACCGTACGCAGCGCCAGGTCTGCCTCCAGGACCAGCCGGTCAAACAGGGAATGGCGCCGTGCGTTCATGCTTCAAAGATAGCATGGTCCGTACCTGTCCGCCTGCCGGCGCTTTCACGTACGCATGCTTCGGGGTATTGTTCCGTCATGTCCTACTATCGTTACCACGTGTTTTTCTGCACCAATCTGCGCACCGATGGAACTGCCTGCTGCCAGCGTTATGATGCGCAGGCCATGCGGGATTATGCCAAGCAGCGCAGCAAGGAACTCGGACTGGCAGGACCCGGCGGGGTGCGTATCAATACGGCCGGTTGCATGGATCGGTGTGCGGAGGGGCCGGTGCTGGTGATCTACCCCGAGGGGACCTGGTATACCTACCTGGACCGGGAAGACCTCGATGAAATCATCGAGGAACACCTGTGTAACGGGAGGCCGGTCCAGCGACTCATGCTGGACAGTGCGGCACCCGGGCAGAAGTGATCCGGTAGTGCGCGTGGTGAATGCATTACCGGTACCGACGGCAGCCGCTATCCCCCCTGAAGGAGCGATCTCCATGCAGGTGGGGGTCCGGTAATCACGAAATCTGCACGACCGGATTCCCGTTTCTGTTTTGCGCCGGCATCGGCCAGAATCAGTTATCCGATTGATAAATATAAATAATGTCGTTTTCCTACCCGGGCAGGGGAAGAACGCGGTCCGGAGAATCGGGTAAAGTGCATCTTGACAACACGAATAGTATATAAGAAAATACTAACACGCTAATCGGCCTGCCCCCCAATTTTGGTCGGTTAGCGCTCCTCCACCTCCCCCCAAGGAGGTTTTTAGAGCGCGGCTCCCCAGCCGCGCTTTTTTTTGCCTGGGTAAACGCAGGATAATCAACCGGT
>CAZMAK010000156.1:3026-4105 GCA_964564245.1 uncultured Ectothiorhodospiraceae bacterium
ACCGGTCAAACCCCGGTTTGGCAGGTTGCCGGATCATCGATCCCGGTCGTGCCGGCGGGTCGGGATTCGCGGCGATCTTGTATGTTGGTGGTGATTTTTGTAACATCCCCGCTCTTTGTTTCGGCGTGACCAGAGTAGGACTCATGAACACATTTTCAGCAAAGCCGCATGAAGTGAATCGCGACTGGTATGTGATTGACGCGCAGGGGAAACCACTGGGCCGTCTGGCCAGCGAAGTCGCGCGCCGCCTGCGTGGCAAACACAAGCCGATCTTTACCCCGCACGTGGATACCGGCGACTACATCATCGTGGTCAATGCCGACAAGGTAGCCGTCACCGGCCGCAAGGCGACCGACAAGATGTACCACCATCACACGGGCTATATCGGTAACCTGAAATCGGCGAACTTCCAGCAGATGCAGCAACGTGCGCCGGGTCGTGTGATCGAGATCGCGGTGAAGGGCATGCTGCCGAAGAATGCGCTGGGCCGTGCCATGTTTCGCAAGCTCAAGGTCTACAGTGGGCCGCAGCACAATCATGCGGCACAACAACCGAAACCGCTCGACTTCTAGGTAACCGTATCAAGTGGCGGTATCCACCGCCGGCAACAGGACAGGCAGAATGAGTGACACCTATTACAGTACCGGACGACGCAAGACCTCCACCGCACGTGTGTTCATGCGCAAGGGCAGCGGTTCCATCACCGTGAACAACCGTCCGCTGGATCAGTACTTCGGCCGCGAGACTTCACGCATGGTCGTGCGTCAGCCGCTGGAAACCACCCGGATGACCGACAGCTTCGATATCAAGGTGACGGTCAGTGGCGGTGGCATGACGGGTCAGGCCGGCGCCATCCGGCACGGTATCACGCGTGCACTGATGGTGTATGACAACGAACTGCGCCCGACCCTGCGTCGTGCCGGGTTCGTCACCCGGGATGCACGCCAGGTGGAACGCAAGAAGGTGGGCCTGCACAAGGCACGCCGTGCACCGCAGTACTCCAAGCGTTAATGCAAGACCGCTAATTGGCGGATCGTCTAACGGCAGGACAGAGGACTCTGACTCCTCTAATCTAGGTT
>CAZMAK010000157.1:0-4075 GCA_964564245.1 uncultured Ectothiorhodospiraceae bacterium
AGGATGAAATACCCCGCGTAGATATGGACCTCGCTTTCCTCGTCCCCGGTGAAATAGGCCGTCACAAAGGCGGCAACCAGCGACCAGTGGAACAGGCGTACCAGCGGGTCCCATACCCGGACCGGATTATCAGTCATGACACAACTCCGTATAATGAAAACAGACTGCAATATGCGACGGTAACGGCCTGGATACATCCGGCAGATGCCGCATGGACGTCCGTCCGCGGCATTTGCCGCATGTCGGCAGCAATACAAGTCAGGCACCTGGAGAGCCGCCAATGCCTTATCGCAAGGAATTCCTCCTGATCGCGCTGCTGGCGGTCATCATCCTGGGCAACCTGTATGACGTGCTTACCGACCTCGGCCAGGGCGCGCCTGCCCTGCACCTGCTCGAGGAACTCCTGGTCGTCGTGCTGTCGGCCGCACTCATGATCTGGCTGCTGCGCGACCTGCGTCACCAGCGCCGGGAACTGGAACAACTCCGCCGCGAAATCACCGCACCGCATCCGCCGGCGCCCGCACTCCCGCCCGAAGTGGCGGCCACTCGTCACCAGCTCGGGAGTCTGATCCAGAGCCAGTTCCGCCACTGGGGACTGACGGACAGCGAGCAGGAAGTCGGCCTGCTGTTGCTGAAGGGCCTCAGCTTCAAGGAAATTGCGGCCCTGCGCGCCACCCACGAGAAGACCGTGCGCACCCAGGCCAGCGCCATCTACCGCAAGGCGGGCGTCAACGGCCGGCACGCCTTCGCGGCCTGGTTCATCGAGGATTTCCTCTAGCGGACTCGCGCGGGGCATCCGCGTCCTCTATGGCGGCGGAAATTACGGGTCGGTGACGGCATCCTGCCGCCGGCGCGGAGATAAAAAAACCCGGCGACAGGCGCCGGGTTAATGAATTTACGGAGTCGAATACTTGCCGTATTCGATGGACATACACTACACCCGACCGGCTTACGCAATACTTACAGATTCCAGAATCGGGTGCGGATGCCGGTGCGCCCCAATCCATCGCCCACGCACAGCGGATCGGCGCTCAACGCAAAACAGGCTATAGATATCAATTAGTTAGTTTACTTCTCCTCCGCGCCAGGCGTACTGGAGGACAGAGGAACCGCATCATCCATTAAGATTCAGGTTTGATTCTCTGCTTAGAACCTGTCTCATACTCCCGCGCAAGCCGCGCTGCTGTCCGAATTACGCGCCTGGCCGCTGCCAGCCATACAGCCTCCGGCTGCACTACAAGGCCGTTTGCAGCCCCGTCGCAAGGCGCTGCACTGCGCAGGACGGGGCAACACGACAGGCGTGCACCTCAGGCACAACCCCCCGGGACCGGCCGGACCAGGTCTGGCCGGCGCCTAGCTGGAGATTGCCTTCGTGAACAGCAGGATATCGGTCACGTTCAGCAGGCCGTCATGATTCATGTCGGCCAGGATGGCCTCGCGCGCGTCGGGCGTATCCAGTCCGAGCACCAGCCGCACCAGCACCACCAGGTCACCGGCGTTGAGCGCACCGTCGGGATTGGCGCGCGGCGCCACGTCGCCGGTGTCATCGTGGTTGGGATCGGAACCGTACGTATTGACCTCTATACCGTCACTGAGCCCGTCCCCGTCGGTGTCGGGATTCATCGGGTCAGTACCCAATGACAGTTCCAGATTATTGTCCAGCCCGTCACCGTCGATATCGCTGTCACAGGCGTCTCCCAGCCCGTCGCCGTCGGTATCGGTCTGGTCGGGATTTGCGACCTGGGGACAATTGTCCACGGCATCCGCGACACCGTCACCGTCCGTGTCCGCCGGAGACCAGCCCACATCGAACAGCTGGTCATCGGTGAGATCAAGGTCCGAGTCGAGACTCGAGGTGATGTAAGGCTCCATGAGCAGATCCGGACTGGCCGCGGTGTCGAAGTGCGAGATCGACGAGCCTGACTGGACCGGATTCGGGGCATATAACCGCGCGTGTCCGGCAGGATCGGTACCGCTGGTCAGGAACCCCGTCGCGCCGGACAGGACAACGGGGCCGTCCCACACGATGTTGCCGGTATGGGTTGCGGAGGCCATGCGCTGGTTGTTGGTCATTTCGTTCCAGTGCAGGCCACTGGAGTTGTCCAGGATGAAGTAGGAATAGATACCCGGATAACCGTTGATAAATCTTCCGTTACTCAGGTCAGTGAAATCCGCAAAACCGAGACCATGGGCAAACTCGTGCAACAGCACGACCAGCAGGTCGATATCGCTGCCGTGGTTGTGATCGAAGCCAAGGTACCAGTTGATACCGGACAGGCAATTGTTGTTATTGTCGATGGAGCTGTTAAAGGTCGCGGTGATGTCGTCAGTGCCCGGTTGCAGGTCGTATCCGGCGATCGCATTGGCCAGCGCGATGTGGTACCACGTGCCGGACCTGGGTGCGCCGGAAAAATTGCGGATCAAGGTGGTGGTGCCCGCCGCACCCAGCACGGCCGAGCCTGCGCTGCAGGTCAGGGGATCAAATTTTGCCTGGACGATGATCGGTACGTTGCTCTGGAGGGTCGCGCCCCAGATCTCCGCCGCCTTCTGGAATACGTTCAGGCGCTGCTGGCCGAGGGTGGTTCCGTTGTTGCCGCCTACGGGGGCGGCCGGCGTGGCATCGTTGAAACCCTCGCCGGAGCCGTCCTGGTTGTTGATCACGAAACTCGCCGCGCCGGCTGGCGGCGCTGCGGACATACACAGCAGGATGACCATCAGCAACCGGTGTATCAAACCGGTGAAGTGCGGAAGGCGGTACATCGGCTTGCTGTCCGGCCCTGACTAATGATCCGGCTGCAGGTGTGCCGTTGCCTGGTCCGGGGTAATTGCGCAATTTACCGCCGCCTGCCCGTCGCTGCGGACCCGGGCCACGGCCATGTTCATGAAGCGCCCCTGAAGATCGACGGCAACTGCCCCGCCTGGCAGGGTAGTGGACTGTAACCCCTGGTCAGAGCGATTCAGCATGCGCTGTTCGGCGACAGACAAACCGGGCGGTTGCCAGCCGGGGGGCGGTGGGCCCAGCTTGCCAGTCTGCGGGTCGCGATACACCTGCAGGCCCTGTGCCGCGACCGGCACCTGTGCTGTGCTGTCCGGCAGGACAGCGGGTGTACCGCCAGAAACGGGAGCATCCCCTCCCCCCGCCATGAGCGGGCCGGCCTCAAGCACCAGCCATGCGATCAGGGCCGCCGTAAGAAAGTTGCTGAATCGTCGCATTTTCATCCCCCCCGTTAAATCCTGCGGATCCGGACACCCGGAAGGTGCCCGCTGCCTCAGATTCCAGGCAGCAGCGAGGAAATCCACGGATTTTCCGTTATACAGGCCTGCGGCGGACGGTGGAATCGTCTGCGCACGCGCACGTTGGTGTGGTATGTCTGATTCTGATGATATCCGATCGTTCCAGGATTGCCCGGGGCAGTGCAAAATTTTTTCCGATACCCGGACTGTCGGGATTTTGACTCCGTTTCGGGGGGCGCGCGATGGACCGGATTTCCGGGCAACGCAAGAGGGCAGGAAGCCCGGAGGACAGCGCCCGCCACAATGATGCAGTGCATAAAAAAGCCGGGCAGCGCCCGGCTTCTGACTACGGTATTGCCGGACCGTAGTTATTCGGCAGCGGTCGCTCCACCCTCGGGACGGTCGACCAGTTCGACGTAGGCCATCGGTGCCTTGTCGCCGGTGCGAAAGCCCATCTTCAGGATGCGCAGGTACCCGCCGGGGCGGTTCCGGTAACGCGGACCCAGTTCGTTGAACAGCTTGGTCACCACCTCACGGTCACGCAGGCGATTGAAGGCCAGGCGACGGTGGTGCACGGAATCGCTCTTGGCCATGGTGATGAACGGCTCGGCCACACGGCGGAGTTCCTTGGCCTTGGGCAGCGTGGTCCGGATCGCCTCGTGGCGCAGCAGGGAACACGCCATGTTCTGGAACATGGCCTTGCGGTGCGAACTGTTGCGGTTTAACTGCCGCCCTGACTTACGATGACGCATGATGGAATCCTGTTGGTACTAGCCGTTGACGGCTTCGGTTTTCTTGGCGAGACGGGCCGGCGGCCAGTTCTCCAGGCGCATGCCCAGTG
>CAZMAK010000158.1:0-4064 GCA_964564245.1 uncultured Ectothiorhodospiraceae bacterium
GCACCTCGCGCTGGTTGATGAGCGACTTCTTGCTCTCGTGCACGAACTCGATCGGGTCCTCGATGGTGAGGATGTGGCTGTAGGCCTTCTTGTTGATGTAGTCGATCATGGCTGCCAGCGTGGTCGACTTGCCCGAGCCGGTCGGTCCGGTGACCAGCACCAGGCCGCGCGGGTTGTCCGAGATATCCCTGAAGATCGGCGGCGTGCCCAGGTCTTCCAGGCCCAGGATCTCGGAGGGAATGGTACGGAACACCGCACCTGCACCACGATTGTGATTGAATGCGTTGACACGGAAGCGGGCAAGATTCGGGATCTCGAACGAGAAATCGGTCTCGAAGAACTCTTCGTAGTCCTTGCGCTGCTTGTCGTTCATGATGTCGTAGACCAGGCCATGCACGATCTTGTGGTCCATGACCGGGACATTGATCTTGCGCATGTCGCCATCCACCCGGATCATCGGTGGCATCCCGGCTGAGAGATGCAGGTCAGATGCGCCATTGTTGACGCTGAAGGTCAGTAATTCCGCAATGTCCATACCGGCTCCTGAAATAAAATGAGTACTCGTCAAGCGTTATCGACGCTGGCAGGCCGTTCTTGAACCCGCCAGCGGCCACCCGGGACGGTCGCGTGGATGCACCGCGCGAGTGCAGCGCAGGGTTCCAAAATAGCAAATAGTTTCAAAACGCTATGTCAGGCAACCCGGACACCTGCGGACTCCGCACGACCCCGGCTCATGTCGGCCCGGAAGCCCCCACCTGAATGCTTGTCGATAACGGCGCGCATCCTGTATCGTCAGGCCATGAATGACACCACACTGGCCTTCATCGGTGGCGGCAACATGGCAGGCAGCCTCATCGGCGGCCTCATCGCCGACGGCTGGGACCCGCATCACATCACCGTATCCGATCGCGATCCGGAGCAGCTCGACCAGCTCGGAAAGCGCTTCGGCGTTGCCATCCATCCGGACAACCGGGCCGCGGCAACCGGTGCCGGCGTCGTGGTGCTCGCGGTCAAGCCGCAGGTAGTCGAACCTGTGGCACGCGAACTCGCCGACCTGCTGACACACCAGCACTCGCTGGTCATCTCCATCGCCGCCGGCATCCGCAGTGATACACTGCGCCACTGGATCGGGGAACGCACCGCGATCGTGCGCACCATGCCCAACACGCCGGCACTGGTGCAGACCGGCGCAACCGCACTGTTTGCAAATGCCATGGTGACCGCCGGGCAACGTGACATCGCGGAAACCATCCTGCGTGCGGTGGGACTGACCATCTGGGTGGAAAACGAGTCCATGATGGATGCCGTCACCGCATTGTCCGGCAGCGGGCCGGCGTATTTCTTCCTGTTCATGGAAGCACTGCAAAAGGCCGGGAGTGCACTCGGCCTGCCGGAACGGACCGCACGCCTGCTGACCCTGCAAACTGCGCTCGGTGCTGCTAAAATGGCCATCGAAAGCCCGGAAGAACCGGCCCGTCTGCGGCAGCGAGTGACCTCTCCGGGCGGTACGACGGAACGTGCCATACAGGTCTTTCAGCAACACAACTTCGATGAACTTGTCCTGCAGGCACTGGAGGCAGCGGCCGCCCGTTCGGATGAACTTGCGGAACAATTCGGAAACCCATGATGCACAGTTACCTGGCGAACCCCCTCGAATTCCTGGTCACCACCCTGTTCAGCCTCTACATCCTGGCGGTCATGCTGCGCTTCCTGCTGGGCGTGGTGCGCGCGGACTTCTACAATCCCGTCAGCCAGTTCCTGGTGCGCGTCACCAACCCGCTGCTGGCGCCGCTGCGCAAGCTGCTGCCCGGCCTCGGCAGGATCGATATCGCGGCCATCGTGCTGATGTTCCTGCTGCAGCTGATATCCGTGCTGATCGTGATGATGCTGCGCGGCGTCAGCGTGCCGCCCCTGTTCCTGGTGTGGTACGCCGTGGGCCGGCTGGTGATGATGCTGCTCAACGTGTATCTGTTCGCCATCATCGTGCAGGCCGTGGTGAGCTGGGTGAATCCCGGTACCTACAACCCGATCAATTCCCTGCTGTACAGCCTCACTGCCCCGCTGCTGAAACCGATCCAGCGCATCCTGCCGCCGATGTCCGGCATCGACCTCTCGCCCCTGTTCGCCATCATCGGCCTGCAGGTCCTTCGCATGCTGATCATGCCGTTGCTCGGCTGAACGGGGTTGACTCCCGCCTGGTACCAGTGGAACGGCGCCGACCTGGTACTGTCCGTCCATGTACAGCCCGGCGCAAAGACCGATCGCATTGACGGGCTCCATGGCGAGCGCCTGAAGATCCGCATCAGCGCGCCGCCGGCCGACGGCAAGGCCAATGCGCACCTGATCGGATTCCTGGCCCGGTTGTTCGGTGTGCCGCGACGCCAGGTCAGCCTGCTGTCCGGCACCACCGGTCGCAGCAAGCGGATCCGTATCGTCCGGCCGATACAGCTACTGGCAGACATCCGGCCGCCGGCGGATTGATTGTTGCGCCCGTTCCGGCCAGTCATTAGACTCGACTCCACTTTTTTCAGGCGTCACCGGTTACTGCCATGCCCGATGCATTGCCGTCAGACAGCGTTGGTCTGGTCACACCCCGTTCCATGACGTTTCCGGAGCCACTGTCCCTGGAGAGTGGCGCATCCCTGTCCGGCTATACCCTGGCCTATGAAACCTACGGTGAACTGAACGCACAACACAGCAACGCCATCCTGATCTGCCACGCCCTGTCGAGCAATCACCACGCCGCCGGCTATCACAGCATGGACGACCGCAAGCCCGGCTGGTGGGACAGTTGTGTCGGGCCGGGCAAACCCGTCGACACCCGTCACTTCTTCGTGGTGTGCAGTAACAACCTCGGCGGCTGCCACGGCTCGACCGGCCCGGCCAGCACCAATCCGGCGACCGGCAGACCGTATGGAAACGAATTTCCGGACATCGTGGTCAGGGACTGGGTACGCAGCCAGGCGCGGCTGGCGGACGCGCTCGGTATCGAACGCTGGGCCGCCGTGGTCGGTGGCAGCCTTGGCGGCATGCAGGCACTGCAATGGTCGATCGACTACCCGCGGCGACTGGTGCACGCCGTAGTAATTGCGGCCGCGCCGCGACTGTCGGCACAGAACATCGCCTTCAACGAGGTGGCACGCACCGCCATCAGGTCGGACCCGGAGTTCCATGACGGCCACTTCTACGCGCACAACGTGATCCCGGAGCACGGACTGCGGCTGGCGCGCATGCTGGGGCATATCACCTACCTGTCCGACGACCTGATGCATGCCAGGTTCGGGCGCGAGCTGCAGGCCGGTTCGCCCACTACCGGCTACGACATGGAATTCCAGGTCGAAAGCTACCTGCGTTACCAGGGCAGCAAGTTCGCGCGCGAGTTCGACGCCAATACCTACCTGCTGATGACCAAGACACTCGATCACTTCGATCCGGCCCGCGACTACGACAACGACTTCACCCGGGCAATGAAGCAGGCAGAGGCGAAATTCCTGGTGATCTCGTTCACCAGCGACTGGCGTTTCCCGCCGGCGCGCTCGCGCGAGATCGTGCGCAGCCTGCTCGACAACAACCTCGACGTGGTCTATGCCGGCATCGAGGCCGACGAGGGCCACGATGCCTTCCTGATGCCGATCCCGCAGTACGCCGAGGTATTCTCGGCCTATATGCAGCGTGTTGCACAGCAGGTATCCGCAGCGTGAGCCTGCGTCACGACCTGGCCATCATCGGCGACTGGATCCGGCCCGGCAGCCGGGTGCTCGACCTGGGTTGCGGTGACGGCGCACTGCTCCGGCACCTGCAGGAGACCCGCGACGTGACCGGCTACGGGCTGGAGATCGACGATGACAACGTGACTCGCTGCATACACGCCGGTGTCAACGTCATCCAGACCGACCTCGATGCGGGGCTGCAGGATTTTTCCGGCAAATCGTTCGACTATGTGATCATGACCCAGACACTGCAGGCGGTACACTTCCCCGACCGGCTGCTGGAAGAGATGCTGCGCCTGGGCGACGAGGGAATCGTGACCTTCCCGAATTTCGCGCACTGGCAGAACCGCGTGC
>CAZMAK010000159.1:0-4062 GCA_964564245.1 uncultured Ectothiorhodospiraceae bacterium
CTTCGCTTCGCTCGCAATGACGGGGATTGGTGAATTAAGACGGGGATTGGTGAATGAATCAGAGGTTCCCCAGGTAGTGTCCGTTTCTGGTCATGAATAGTTGCACCCGGCCGTATTCTGCTTCAAGCATGCTGCAACCAGCACAAAACAAATGCATGCAGTGCGACTGATCCCGCCGCGAAATAATTGACACCTCTCCGTCAATCATCATGAGAGAGGCGGGTGAACCGCCCCGGGTTTACCGGAGACTCCATTTCTTGAGAGGATGGAGTGATGAACAGGCAAACCGGATATTCCCCGGCGTTCCGGGAACGGGCGGTGCGGCTGGTGTTCGAACACCAGCCAGACAGAATTCCTGGAACCAGAGTCAAGGGTTGCAGGCTGGTGACAGAAAGCCTAAAAGGCGACTGGTTTGAGCCGTAATCAACTAGAGGTTGCTTTGTCATGCGCAACAGAATTGCAATCACTGTGGGGGCAGCCGTTGCCACTTCATACATTACCTGGGTGTCACTGTCCGAACTGGTGGTACGTTATGAGATGTGGTCCACGGGTGTTTCATCACTGGCTGAACTGGGAGGCGTTAGCGGTGTGACCACCCTGCTGTTCCTGGTTGTTCCGCCGGGGACCATTGCGCTGACTTCTGTTGTGGCATGGGTTGTGTGGCGCATACTGAACAGACACGAGCGCTGACTGTGTGCAACCCGCAATACCGGTCATGTCGGGTGACCGGCGGAGGGATCCGGTGGATTTCTCCAAGGCAGGCAGGCTATGCTCCCCGGACGTTCAGGGCTGCAACACTGTCATGATGAAACCCGAATTACTGTTCTCGACCCCGCTCTGGCGAATTGCCCTGGATCATGATCCTGCGTCGCTTTCGGTGTATTGCCGTGAGCTGGAAAACAGTACGAACAGGGATTTCACCTTTGTGGAGAAGCCGGCCGCTTCCTGCCGTAGCGGCGGGATCCAGTCGGCCAAGCGAGATCTCCGGGATAGCTGGCTGTTTTCGGCATTATTTCCCGCCGTCACTTCCTGTCTGCAGGAAATCCGGCCGGCAGTTGCGTCAAGGCCATTGATCGGCTGGGCCAACAGAAATCCTGCCGGGGCCTTCAACCATGCGCATGTGCATCCGCGGGCCTTGCTGAGCGCAGTCCTTTACCTGCAGGTGCCGGAGGAGTCCGGTGAGATCGTCTTTCTGGATCCCAGGCCGCAAAGCCAGTACGGGGGTACCTATGTGCGGTGGGACCCTGCCTCACAGGACGAGGCTGGCCGGGAAATTGCCAGGGATTGTTTCCAGCCAAAATGGCGCTTCACGCCGAAGCCTGGCGAATTGTTCCTGTTCCCTGGCTGGCTGCACCATTACGTTGATGTCAATGAGTCCTCTGAATCGAGATTGAGCGTGGCCTTCAATATTCTTTTCTGATCAATGATGCAAGTGCATATTTTTTCCTTATGTACGTGTTAGTACCCTGATTCGATACAGCCCTTCATGGTGCGCAGGGCACACCCTGCGACTACCGGTCGTACGCTTCCCCCGGCATGGTGCCCGGTTTCGCGGTCCTGCGGATTGTCCGTTTATCGGCTACTATAAACCGACTCCGGGAACGTTCCCGGCCTGGCTCGGGAGATGGGGTATGGCGAACGATAATGACTGCCTGGTGGAATGTCTCAAACGCGGGACCCTGATACTGGGGGTCCTGCAGATCACCGTCGGCTGCCTGGTCGGGTTTATTCCGCCCTCCGCGGTGGAGTGGTTCCGCGGCATCGTAATGGCCCACATCGAGTTCACCGCCAACGGTGTCCTGATGGTCGCCTTCGGGTTCCTGGTCAGTGAGCTCCGGCTGTCACCGGTCCTGCTGAAGGTGTGGTTCGCGGTCCTGCAGATCGGTACCTGGAGCAATGGTGCTGCCGGTCTGGTGGCGGCATTCAGCGGGGTATCCTCTGCGCTCATGCCGACAATCAACGAGAAATTCCCCCCGCCCGGTGGTGCCGACAGCGCGCTGGTGACCGGTATACTGCAACTGTGCGGTGTCACGATCATCGTGGCATTGCTGCTTACCCTGTACGGTCTGTTGAAGAAACGGGCATGAGTACGACCATGGCGGGTCCCGACGGCAAACCGCGTTGCCACTGGTGTAGCGCCGCGCCGGAGTTTCTCGACTACCACGATACCGAGTGGGGCTTCCCGGTGGATGACGACCATCGCCTGTTCGAGAAGCTGTGCCTGGAGGGTTTCCAGTCCGGGCTGAGCTGGCGCACCATCCTTGCCAAACGCGAGAACTTTCGTGCCGCGTTCCATGGCTTCGACATTGACCGGATCGCGCGCTTTACCGCGCGCGACGTCGACCGCCTGCTCCGGAATGAAGGCATCGTCCGCCATCGCGGCAAGATCGAGGCGGTGATCAACAATGCCAGGCAGGCGCGCGAGCTGATCAGGCAGGAGGGCTCACTGGCCGGCTTCCTCTGGGGCTACGAGCCCGATCCGAAACAGCGGGCCGAACCGCAGACGGCCTCGACCTCGGCGGAATCGATTGCCCTGTCGAAGGAGCTGAAGAAGCGGGGCTGGAAATTCGTCGGACCGACGACGGTGTATGCCTTCATGCAGGCCATGGGACTGGTCAACGACCATGTCCGTGATTGCGTGATCCGGGCCAGGGTCGAACGGGCCCGCAAGGCGTTCCGGCGGCCGGCGGGATAACCAGGAGGCTGAACGTCAGGGCCTGTCTGGCAACGGATGAATCATCGGGCTGGATACTGTTACGCATCTGCCGGGTGTGCACGGCGCACCCGGCGGTGAATCGATCGGGAGACCGCCATAGCCGGCCGTGGTCATGTAGGCGCTGGCAAATCCCCCGGCGGGGCGTATAACGGGCGTAATATCACGGTTTCTTCCACGCTTCGTGTAAGCGGGATCTGCCCCCGTCCAGCTGCGGCAGAATGGTAGGTGGTGTCGTCAACTTGAAAATCGGGCTGGCACTTGGAGGTGGTTCCTCGCGTGGATGGTCGCATATCGGCGTGATCAACGCCCTTGCCGGGCACGGCATTGTCCCGGATATCGTGTGCGGTACCTCGATCGGCGCCCTGGTGGGCGCCTCCTGTCTGTCCGGCAATCTCGACAAGCTGGAAAACTGGGTGTGTTCGCTCGGCCGGTACGAGACAGCACGGTTCTTTGAAATCAACGCATCGCTTGCCGGTTTCGTCAACCAGGAGAAATTCCATCGCTTCCTGAATGATTATGTGGCCAGTGATTCAGCTGTCATTGAATCCGCCCCCCGGCGATATGCCGCGGTTGCGACGGACCTTGCCACGGGTAGAGAGATCTGGCTGACGCAGGGGCCCGTACTCGAGGCGGTCTGGTCGTCCATTTCGCTGCCGGGCCTGTTCCCGGCCATCAGGAATAACAACATGTGGCTGGTCGATGGTGGCCTGGTGAACCCGGTCCCGGTTTCCGTGTGCCGTGCGCTCGGGGCGGACATCGTGATCGCGGTGAACCTGAACGGCGATATCGTCGGAAAGCACTTCCAGAAAAAGAAAGTCGCGGCGGGCCGGAGTACCGGCATCGTGGGAAAGCTCTCCGATCTCGTGGCGGAATACAAGTCTTCGATCTTTCCGGACAAAAAAGACGGCGAACAGCCACCAAACCTGCTGGAGGCAATCGCAGGCTCGATCAATATCACGCAGGACCGCATCACGCGCAGTCGTATGGCGGGTGATCCGCCGGATGTCCTGCTGTCACCAAAACTCGCGCATATCGGCTTGCTGGAATTCTATCGCGGTACCGAGGCCATCAGCGAAGGCAAAATGTGCGTGGAGCGAATGATGCCGGAAATCGAGCATGTATTTGACCGGGGCTGACAGGCGAACCGGAGGGATCGATTCTATTGCTCACGGAATGGCGACGGCATCAGGCCACCGGCAATTACCCGCTGCCGGGTGCGCGTGCCGGCCCCCGTGCCGAATCAACCGGGCGGGGCGCTTGTCCTCTGTTTGCCGCCAGGAAAACCGGCTACCATTGGCGTCCATGATTCCCCTGGTTAATGATCACCGGTTCAGGATCACTGCTGT
>CAZMAK010000160.1:0-3927 GCA_964564245.1 uncultured Ectothiorhodospiraceae bacterium
ACATGGACAACACCGACAAGGTGGTGCACCTGATCGCGGAGTGCCGCGACATGAAGCTCAGGGTCGTACCGCCGGACGTGAATCGCTCCGACTACGCCTTTACCGTGCAGTCGACGGATACCATCGTGTACGGCCTGGGCGCCATCAAGGGGGTGGGGCGCTCGGCCATCGAGTCCCTGCTCGAGGAGCGTGCCGCCGGCGGCGGTTTCGCGGACCTGTTCGATTTCTGTCAGCGCGTGGACCTGCGCAAGCTGAATCGCCGCGTGATCGACGCGCTGGTGCGTGCCGGCGCGCTGGACTCCATGCGCGAGACCCGCGCCTCGCACATGGCCAATATCGGACACGCACTGAAGCTGGCCGAGCAGCGCAGCCGCGACCTGGATACCGGCCAGACCGACCTGTTCGGCGAGGCCGCGGCGTCCCATGCACCGCCACCGGAAAAGCTGGTGTTGCCGGAGTGGGAGGAGGAACAGCGCCTGCAGGGCGAGATGGATGCGCTGGGCCTGTACCTGACCGGCCACCCGATCACGCGCTACATGCAGGAGCTCGACAACATCACCAGTGCCCGGCTGGCGGACCTGGAAGGGATCGCCGGCAGCCTGCCGCCGGTCAGCAACCGGCCGGGCCGCCCCGGCGGGTCGGAGCGCGCGGTCACCATCGCCGGGCTGGTGATGAATATGCGCATCCGCAAGACCCAGCGCGGTGGCAGGCTTGCGTTCCTGACGCTCGACGACAACACCGCGCGCATCGACGTGCGGGTGTTCCCGGACGTGTACGAGCGCTACCAGGCACTGCTTGGCAAGGACAAGGTACTGGTCATCCAGGGCGGTTACGGGCTGGATGACTACACCGGCGGTTTCCAGGTCACGGCACAGAGCATCTACGACATCAACCAGGCGCGCGAGCTGTATGCGCGGCGGCTGGTGGTCGGCGTGGAGTCGGCCCAGGCCGGCAACGGCTTCGTGGTGACACTGGCCGACATCCTGCAGCCGTTCCGCCAGGGGCAATGCCGCGTCTGTATCGACTATGCCGGCGGGGATGCCCGTGCCCGCGTGGCACTCGGCGACGACTGGGCGGTACACCCGACCGACGAGTTGCTGCACCGCCTGCGGGACCTGGCAGGCAAGGACCGGGTCCAGGTCGAATATGCCTGAGGCGGGGCGGGGCCGGCTTGTGTCGCTGCGGCCGAGACGTTACCTTAGCGTCAGCCCCATCCGTACACGGAAACCCCGATGAACCTCAACTTTCTGGAATTCGAGCAGCCGATTGCCGAGCTCGAGGCGAAAATCGACGAGCTGAACTATGTCAGTGGCGAATCCGACGTCAATATCAGCGAGGAAGTCGAGAAACTCAAGGCGAAGAGCCGCACGCTGACCGAGAACATCTTCTCCGGCCTGACACCGTGGCAGATCTCCCAGCTGGCACGGCACCCGCAACGCCCCTACTGCATGGACTATATCATCCGGCTGTTCACCGACTTCGAGGAACTGCACGGCGACCGTCACTTCGGCGACGATCACGCCATTGTCGGCGGCCTGGCACGTTTCGAGGGCGCGCCGGTGATGGTGATCGGCCAGCAAAAGGGCCGCGATACCCGTGAAAAACTGTTGCGCAACTTCGGCATGCCGCGGCCGGAAGGTTACCGCAAGGCGCTGCGCCTGATGCAGATGGCCGAACGCTTCGGCCTGCCGGTGCTCACCTTTATCGATACACCGGGCGCCTATCCGGGTATCGGCGCGGAGGAACGCGGCCAGAGCGAAGCCATCGCACGCAACCTGATGGTGATGGCGCGCCTGCGCACCCCGATCATCTGCACGGTGATCGGCGAGGGTGGTTCCGGCGGCGCACTGGCGATCGGCGTGGGTGACCAGACCCTGATGCTGCAGTACAGCACCTACTCGGTGATCTCGCCGGAAGGGTGTGCCTCGATCCTGTGGAAGAGTGCGGAGAAGGCCCCCGATGCCGCCGAGGCCCTCGGCATCACCTCGTCACGCCTGAGTGAACTCGGCCTGGTGGACCGGGTCATCGACGAGCCGCTGGGCGGTGCGCACCGGGATGTCGACACGGCCGCCGAGAATATCCGCAAGGTACTCCGGGAATGCCTGCGCAAGCTGGTCAGCAAGCCCGTCGACAAGCTGATTGAACAGCGCTATCAGCGCCTGATGGCGTACGGGCAGTTCACCGAGCGCTAGGAGCCTGTCGGATTTGGGCGATCATGTGTTTTCCCCTGACGCCCTCTATCGTCACCTGCTGGCGCACCCGCGCCCGGCCGGGTTCGTGGTGGCCTACAGCGGCGGCATGGATTCCCACGTCCTGCTCGACGCACTGGTGCGGCTGCGTGCGCGTCTCGGCGTCCCGGTGCAGGCGGTGCATGTCAATCACGGGTTGCAACCGGCCGCGGCTGCCTGGCAAACCCATTGCGCGGGGGTTTGCCATGCCCTGTGCGTGACACTGGCCACGCTGGAGGTGGACGCGGCGCCGCTGCGCGGGGAAAGTCCGGAAGCGGCCGCACGTGCGGCCCGCTACACGGCGCTGGCCGGCTGGCTGCCGCCGGGGCACTGCCTGCTGACCGCGCAGCACCAGGATGACCAGGCCGAGACCGTGCTGTTGCAGCTGGCACGCGGCAGTGGTGTGCACGGCCTTGCCGCCATGCCGGACTCCACCGGGTTTGGCGCCGGCCGCCTGTTGCGACCCCTGCTGGGTTTTTCCCGCCAGCACCTGCAGCGCTATGCGCAGTCGCAACAGCTGTGCTGGGTGGAGGACCCCAGCAATGCCGATACCGCCTATACCCGGAATTTCCTGCGCCACCGGGTACTGGACGTCCTGCGCGAACGCTGGCCACGGGTGAGTGACAGCCTGTCGCGCAGCGCCGCCCACCAGGCCGAGGCGGCGCAACTGCTGGATACCCTGGCCGACCTGGATCTCGTCGCGCTGGATGGCGGGGAAGGTACCCTGCGGGTGTCCGGGTTGCAGGGCCTGTCACCGGCGCGCCAGCGCAACGTGCTCAGGCGCTGGCTGCGGGGCAGCACCGGAACGGCCCCGTCGCGTGCAGTGCTCGTGCGCATCCTCCACGATCTGCCGGGCAGCCGGCCGGACGCGGAGCCGTGCGTGCGCTGGGGAGCCTTCGAACTGCGGCGCTACCGTGACCGGCTTCACCTGCTGCGCCGCTCCACCACGCCGGCGCCGGCGCAGACCCTGCACTGGTCACTGGATGCGCCGCTGGTCCTGCCCGACGGCAGTGTGCTGCAGGTGATTCCCGCACGGGGGCAGGGAATCCGGCAGGGTGTGCTGGCCGGCGGGGTCCGCGTGGGCTGGCGGCAGGGCGGGGAACGCTGCCGGCCGGCCGGGCGCCGGCATCACCACGAACTCCGGAAGCTGTTCCAGGAAGGCGGTATTCCGCCCTGGGAACGGGCCCGTACGCCCCTGATCTTCATCGATGATGCACTGGCGGCCGTGGCCGGCCTGTGGGTGTGCGAGCCGTTCCAGGCGCGCGCAGACGAGGCGGGTATGCAGGTTTGCTGGAAAAAGGCCTGAACGCAGACGCTGCAGGCGTGCAAGGGCAGGCGGAGCAATTGAGGTGTCTGCGTCAATCTGGTAACGTCTGTTCCCGTCCTGCGGCAGTCGTGCAGTAACCGCTTTCCAGGTAGTCAATGACCCGATTCATCTTTATCACCGGCGGTGTGGTGTCCTCATTGGGCAAGGGCATTGCATCGGCCTCACTGGGTACCTTGCTGGAAACGCGCGGACTCAAGGTCACCCTGCTGAAACTGGATCCCTACATCAACGTCGACCCCGGCACCATGAGCCCGTTCCAGCACGGTGAGGTGTTCGTCACCAACGACGGCGCCGAAACCGACCTCGACCTGGGGCACTACGAGCGCTTCGTCCGCACGACCATGACGAAGGACAACAATTTCACCACCGGCC
>CAZMAK010000161.1:0-3789 GCA_964564245.1 uncultured Ectothiorhodospiraceae bacterium
CCTGCGAGGCGCTCCTACAATCAATGATCACCGGTAGGAGCGGCTCGCAGCCGCGATAGCGCCGTTCTTCGCCGCCAGGGCGGCTCGTGCAGAATCAGGGCGCCGCGATCACGCTCCCGTCCGTGATCAGCAACTGGTTCACTGCGCCGCCGCTGCCCAGGTCCGAACCGAGGAAGGTCGCCGCTTCGGTCTGCATTTCGGTAGTGACGGCAAGGCTCGTGGCCGGTGACAGCACCGAGCTGTGATCGCCGGCGGTGTAGCGCACCAGTGCCAGCAGGTTGCTGGCTGCCTGCGTGGTGTCGTACTGGGTCAGGCCCAGTCCGGGGTTGGGGATGAGCGCGTCGACGCTGACCAGCGGGTCGGTGCCGGACAGCGGACCGGGGACGGTGCCGCTGATGTCGTTGGCGTCCGGCACGTGGTTGGGCACGACCAGGTCGGACGGCACACCGCCACCGCCGACGATCTCGAAGAACAGGATGCCGCGGCCGGTCGCCGCCGCGCTGGCGTAGTTGACCGGGTCACCGGAATCCACGGCGGTCTGCGCGGCACCGAGGAACGACTCGTAGTCCGATGTTCCCTTGATGACGCCGTTGGCGGCCAGGCCGCCGGCGATTACCGGCCCGAACGCGGCGGAGCCGTCGAGCAGCTTGGCGATACCGCCACCGGCCATGGCGATGACCGCGTCCTTGACCGAGGTGTCCGGTTCGATGGCGAGGAACGTGAGGCCGACGATGCCGCCCAGTGAGTGGCCCATGAAATAGACATTGCCCGTATCAAAGGTATTGCCGCCTGCACTCATGCCGCCCAGTGCATAGGTCAGCGTGAACAGATCCGACACGCCCTGGCGCAGGTTGTCGCGCGAATTGAGCAGGTTGGTGAGATTGATGAAGTGACTGCCGGAGCTGTCGGTGATGCCGTCCGGGACGGCAGCGGTAATGTTGCCCGAGGCGTCCTGGGTGACGAGATCCAGATCGAAGGTGCGCTCGTGCGCGGCATCCCGGAACGGCGCCGTACCGTCCGTCTCCAGGCCGGTGATGCCGTGCATGGGCAGGTCGATGGAGACCACCGCGAAGCCGGCCTGCGCCAGGCTGTCCGCCACCGCCAGCATCGACGCACGGTTGACCGTGATGCCATGCTGGAAAATCACCGTCGGGCAGTTGTTCGACGGGCAACCCGCCTTGGGGATCGAGGCCATCAACGGAATGGTCTGGGTGGAGGTGGCCACCGGATGGGTGTTGTATTGCGTGAGATTGCTGCCACCGGCACCCTGCCAGTACGAATACAACGCGGTCGGGTCGTGTATACCCGTCGAGGCCGTCAGGTAGTACGGGACATCCAGCGTGCCGACGTAGATGTCGGCCGCACCCAGTGGCGAATCCGCGCCGCTGTCCACCAGCACCGAGGCCGGCACCGCGCCGCCGCGGATGTCGCTGCGGACCTGGCTCAGCACTTCACCGATGGACTGCGTGGTGAAGCTCCAGCTCAGGATGATGTCCGGCTGTGTCAGCGCGGGCGCGGCCGCCGCGACGACCGCGGTTTCGCTGCCGTTGGTGATCTGGCGCAGGGGCTCCAGCGCCTGCGCCTCGGCATCGGTCAGGACCGGCACCTGGCTCACACCGCCGCCATCGACCAGCGGCGCAGCGCCCTTGGTGAGGGCGTACGCGGTACTGGGCGCGATGGCGCCGCCATTGGCCGCGCGCAACTGGCTGGTGATTACCACGTAGTAGGAAGTGATCGGCGCCAGGGTTTTCAGCGGCACGATGGCGAGCGTCTTGCCGCTGCTGTCGGTGGAGGCCACCGAGGCGACGAAATCGACGCCGTAGGTCAGCTCGCGGGTGACGCTTGCGACCGGCCCGCCCGGCACGGCCAGCGCCACTTCAAATACGCGCACACTCGTGCCATTGACCGTGGCCGGATCGAGCGCCGTGGTAAACCCGGTGCTGAACGGGGCGACGGTGGAAAAGCCGTCCAGCGCGTTCAGCGCCACCTGCGGATCGGACAGGTCATTGGGATCGGCCACCGGGATGTTCAACGTGCCGTCCGCGGTGCCATTGAACAGCAGGTTGTTGGGGAAGGGAACAACACTGTTGGCCGGATCGAAATCACTGGTGCCGGCAACGGGCACGATGCCGGCCTGCAGGCTGGTGCCGGAGTCGTTACCGCAGCCCGCGACCAGCAGCAGGAAACCCAACAGAACCGAAACGGGTAGCAAACGCATGGCTGTATCTCCGTACTGTTATGGTGAGCGGTCAGAAATTCCAGCGCAGCTGGGCGCTGAGAATATCCACCGCGGCGTCATAGGAACCGGCCAGGGTCGCCGACAGGGTCGGGATACTGGATTCAACGGTGTTGTTGATTTTGGGATCCGGCACGAACAGGTGCGAGTAGCCCACATCGATGGTCAGGGCATGGCTGTAGAACCAGGTGGTCCCGAGCGACAGCCAGGTACGGTCATTGCCGGGCACCCGCGCCGTGCGGTGCATGGAGTCGGGAACCGGCGTCTCGTCGTAGGCCACGCCACCGCGCAGCAGCCACATGCTGTTGAGTTTATAGATGGCGCCGAGCGAGTAGCGCCAGGTGTCCTGCCAGTTTTCCGTGGTGACGGAATCCGGCTGATTCGGATTGTCGTAGCGGACACGCAGTTCGTCGAATGCGCTCCAGCCGGTCCAGGAAACGTCGGCCAGCAGGGCCAGGTTGCTGTTCATGTCGTGGTAGAGACTGAGCGATGCACTCTGGGGCAGGGTGACGGTCGCCTTCAGGCCGGTATCGATGAAGGTGCCGCCATCGAGCGCGAACTGCCCGGCGGCCGGCACGGTGAAGTCCGCGTGGCCCTTGACGTGGTGTGTAATTTCGGACCGCCAGGCCAGCCCGATGCGCGTCGCGGAATCCAGATCGTAGAGCAGGCCGAGGTTGAAGCCCCAGGACAGGTCGCCACTGTTATCGCCGGTCAGTTTGGCAAAGCCGTCGGCCTGCTGCGGCAAGGCACCCGTGGAGGTACAGGTACCGGGGCCGAGTGCGGCAAAACAAAGCGCACCGAAATCGACGGCGCTGGAGAGCGTCACGTCGACATACTGCAGGTTGATGCCGGCGCCCAGCGACAGGGCGTCACTGGCCTTGAAGGCGACCGACGGGTTGATGTTCACGGTTTTCAGGTCGGACTCCACCGCGTGGTAGCGGCCCACCCAGTCATCGTTATATTCCGTGGCGAGACCGAACGGTGCATTGATGCCGATGCCGAACGCCCAGCCGTTGCCGCCGGGCTGGACGTAGTACAGGTTCGGTACGCCGGCAAGCCCGCCAGCGTCATCGTTGGCGCCGGTCAGCGGGTTTCCGCCAATCAGGGGAGATTCCGCGGAACCCTGGTTCCTGAAGTCGGCGGTGGTCGAGATCAGGTGGCCGGCGACGACGATCTGCCGGCTGGCCAGCCGGGTCATGCCGGCGGGATTGAAATAGACCGTCGTGGCATCTTCGGCGACCGCCGCCGCTCCGGCAAAGGCATTGCCCTGGCCGCTGGCGCCGTTCTCGATCAGGGCAAAGCCGGACGCCTGGACCGCGCTGGTCAATGTGCCACAGACCAGGCCAAGGACGGCATTCCACATCCGAACAGATGTGTGTGACATCGGTATCCCCTCCCCCTGATTAAAATTCCGGCAAGTATTATCTTTTGAAGGGAAGATTTCAAATCCTAAAGGGAAAACCTCATATCCGGATGGAGGGCGGTCGCTGCGCATACCGGCACGGGTCCGGACCCTGTCCTGGCAGTAGTTCGCAGGGACGCCTGCAGGGATG
>CAZMAK010000162.1:0-3725 GCA_964564245.1 uncultured Ectothiorhodospiraceae bacterium
GGCCTCCTCGAAGGCCTCCTGCCGGTACAGGCAGTCGCCCAGCGTCTTGTAGCCCGAGATCTGGCGTGGTTCGAGTTCGACTGCCCGGCGCGCCAGCTCCAGTGCCTCCTCGGTCTGGCCGTTGTACATCAGGATCGGCGCGAGGTTGAGGTAGGCGCGCCCGAAGCCGGGATCGAGTTCGATCGCCTTGCGATAGCAACGCACCGCGCCCTGCCAGTCGCGCATTTCACGCGCCGCGTCACCGAGTGCGCAGACGGGGTCCGGCTGGTCCGGCTGCTGCCGCACCAGTTCCCGGAAGCAGTCGAACGCCTGTTGCGCCTGCCCGCTGTCGAGCCACGCACAACCCAGGTTATAGCGCGCCATGGTGTAATCCGGGTTCTGTTCCAGCGCGCGGCCCAGCTGCGTGACGGCAGCCTCCAGCTGCCCCGTGCGCAGGTATGCCACGCCGAGGTTGGCGCGATAGACCGCGTTGGCCGGCGCGTTCGCGCTCGCCTGTTCCAGCCAGGCAATGCTGCCTGCGGCATCACCCTTGACCAGATGTACCAGCCCGAGGGCATAGCGGGCATCGGCCGCCTGCGGTGCCGATTTTATCAATGCGCGTGCCTGGCGCTCGGCCAGTTCGTGATTGCCGGCATTCAACGCCGCCAGGATATGACGGGTGTCAGTGCGTGTGGCGGCCCGACCCGGTTTCCTGTTCATCGTGTACCCACTGTCGTGGCTGTCCCGCATATCATCGCATGATTGTGTGCAGAGGATTCATTGCAGAGTGCTGCGCCCGGTTAATGGAGTCGGATTATGAAATCTATCACCCGCGCATCATCGCTGCATCCCTTACCAATAACGCCCCCTGCATCGTGCTGTCTCCGACCTTACTGCCGGCATCCCGGGTGGAGGGGCATTCCTGAAACGCATGGATCCAGCGCACCAATGCAAACAGCCGCCCGAAGGCGGCTGTCTGGACCTGGCCAACCCGTCCCGCTCAGGTGCGGCCTTTGCGCCCGCGTGAACGGAACCACAACAGCGAACCCAGCATCACCAGCAGGCCCGGCACGTCCAGCGAGAAGGTCTTCTTCCACCAGCTCTTGTCCTTGCCCGGGGACGCCGTAACCGTTCCACCCGGCCCGTAGTTGACGATCTCGCTCTGGGTCTGGGCATCCAGTCCGACCAGCAGGCCGGCCGCATCCGCCGCCGCCAGGCTCACGAAGTCGGGCCCCGCCGCCTCACCCTGGGCGATGGTGGCGGACATCTGGTTGAACACCATGACGAGCACCGTGCCGTTCGCCGGAATGGTGACATCGTAACGCAATCCGAATTCATCCGGGTTGTTGCTGGGCGGTGAATCCGTACCGGGCTTCATGACCAGCACCGGCATCACACCGGCCCCGGTCCCCCAGGTGCTGAGCGTCGCGGTCGGGTCACTTCCTTCCCCGCCCAGCGTGGTGTTGTCGTTCGAGACCACCCACTGGTCGGCGGTATCAAAGGTGGTATCGCCGCTGCTGGTGGCCTGCACCGTGGTCGAGCTGTCGGACCCGTAATCACCCAGCACCAGCGCCGTGGTCGTGATATCCGATCCGGTGGTATTGGTCAGGGTGTACAGACCACGCACCACCGGACGGTCGGGTGCAAAGTAGTACTGCACCTGGGCATCCACGCCCGGGATGATGTCGGTTACCGTGTTGCTGGTCACCGTGGTGCCGGTCAGGTCGACCGTGCCGCCCGGGTTGACGAACAGCACGTTGCCGACGGCGAGGTACATACCGCCGTCGTAGAAATCATTACTGGTGTAGCCGGACGTCGTGGTGAGCGACCCGGTCGTGATACCGAACGCGGACGATGAGGCATTGGCCTGGAAGGAAAAACCGCCAGTGGTCGTCAATGAGTGACCATGCATCACTTCGCCACCGGTCTGGTTGGAGATGCCGGTCCATGCCGCGGTAAAATTGGTGCCGGTCACCGTGACATTAAGCGGTGTGGCCGTCGTGGCGGCACGCGCAGTGCCTCCGCCACCCAGCAACCCCAACCCGATTGCACTGGCCGTCGCAACACCGCGCAGCCTGTCAAATCCCTTTTTCATGATCCCCCCTCTATGTGTGTTGACCGACCTCTAAGGTCGATGCCAACGGATACTAGTTCTGACCTTCCACAAATACAAGACGCCTGCAACGAGGCTACCACCGACCGCGCCGGACAGGTGCGCCAATGTCGCCACGGGGCCGCCGGCCAGCACCTCGGAACCGGGCAGCGCGCCGTACAGGGCTTCCCAGGTGAGCTTTGCGCAGAGCAGCGCGAGCAGCACATAGCCGCTTTGCGGGTAGACCCGGATTTCCCGCAGCGCACCGAACACGAACAGGCCATGCAGTACGGCGGACAGGCCCAGCGCGACCTGCAGCTGCGGGTCGAACAGGTAACTCCCCGTGCTTGCGGCCAGCGCCGACACCACGAACACGGCCAGCCACTGCGGCACCGTCGCATAGGGACTGAAAAAGAACGCCACCAGTGCGAGGCCCGCCATGTTCATGGCCCAGTGGGACCAGCCGGTATGCACCAGGTGACAGCTCAGCAGGCGCCAGTACTGGCCAAGCCCGATCAGGTGGCGATCGTATTGCAGGAGATCCACCAGCCCGGACGCCTGCAGCAGCAGGCTGAGGACGGCGATGCACAGCCACAGGCCATGCGCGGGCTGGAAGCGGGTACGCAGCGGCGTCAAAAGGTCGGCAAGCATGGTGCGACAGTATAATGCCCCGGCACCGGAAACCACGGGCGGGTGCTCAACACAACGGCGCGCACGGACGATATGACCATACAACGATCTGGACAGGGAATACCCGATACCGATGAACGACCTGCACGACCTGGAACTGCTGGTGCGCTCCCGGGTACCCCTGATCACGATCGAGACCCGCGACGAGCTGCCGGTCCGGCAACTGTTTTCCAGCCTGGCGCTGCGCGTAGGCCTCCCGGTCATGGCCTGGTCGGCAACCACCGGCCTGCAGCGCATCGACCTGGAACTGGCGCCCCAGCGGCATGCCAGCGAACCGCAGCAGGCCCTTGGCCAGATCCGGGCCACGACGACACCGACCATTTACCTGTTGATGGATTTTCATCCCTACCTCGAGGATGCCTGGAACGTCCGCCTGCTGAAGGAGATCGCGCTCGACTACCACCACCTCGGCCACACCCTGGTGTTCGTCAGCCACGAGCTGAAGCTGCCGCCGGAGATCGCGCATCTCAGCGCCGCCTTTTCGTTGTCCCTGCCGGATCGCACCCGGATCGAGGCGATGATCCGCGAGGAGGCCTCACACTGGACCCGGGCCAATCACGGCACACAGGTAAAGACCGACCGCAACACGCTGGAGCTGGTCACCGGCCAGCTGCGCGGGCTCACCACGAGCGATGCCCGGCGTATCATTCGCAGCATCATCTACGACGATGGCGCCATTCGACCCGACGACCTGGAGCGGGTGACCCGTGCCCGCTACCGGATGCTGGAGACCAGCGGCGCGATCAGCTGCGAATTCGACACCACCGACTTTGCCAATGTCGGCGGTTTGCGCCACCTCAGGCAGTGGATCGAGCGGCGCCGCAGCGCCTTTACCGACCGCACGCGTCCATGCGACCGGCCACGCGGCATCCTGCTGGTCGGCGTACAGGGCAGCGGCAAGAGTCTGGCGGCCCGGGCGGTGGCCGGCCTGTGGCAACTACCCTTGCTGCGGCTCGACTTCGGC
>CAZMAK010000163.1:0-3722 GCA_964564245.1 uncultured Ectothiorhodospiraceae bacterium
TGGGAAAGGGCTGCAAAGGTTACCTGAAAATGGTGCTTGCGGACAAGTTTCGCGCCTGCAATGCACTTACGATAACCGCAATTGATCTTCAGGACTTACCCTACACGTTGAAACGGAAGTGCATGACATCGCCGTCCCGTACGATGTATTCCTTGCCTTCCAGCCGCAGCTTGCCGGCTTCCCGTGCGCCGTTCTCGCCCTGGCAGGCGATGAAGTCCTCGTAGGCGATCACCTCGGCGCGGATAAAGCCCTTCTCGAAATCGGTATGGATCTCGGCGGCGGCCTTCGGTGCGGTCGCACCGATGTGCGTGGTCCAGGCGCGTACCTCTTTCACCCCGGCGGTAAAGTAGGTCTGCAGGCCCAGCAACCGGTAACCGGCACGGATCACCCGGTTCAGTCCCGGCTCCTCGAAGCCGAGCGCGTCCAGGTATTCCCTGCGCTCCCCGGCCGGCAGCTCGACAATCTCCGCCTCGATCGCGGCGCACACGGCGACGACCTGGTGACCGCCCTCCGCATCGGCACGCTGCACGACGGCGTCGAGGTGCGGATTGTTCTCGAATCCGTCCTCGGCGACGTTGGCGACATACATCACCGGTTTGGCGGTCAGCAGGTGCAGGTCGTAGATGAGTGCGCGCCGGTCGGAATCCAGCCCCATCGCCAGCACCAGGCCGCCCTGGTCGAGGTAATCGCGTACCTGTTCGTACAGTGCCAGCTTCGCCTTCGCCTCCTTCTCTCCACTCTTGGCCAACTTGGCCACGCGATTGAGGCCCTTCTCCACGGTCTCGAGATCAGCCAGCGCCAGCTCGGTATTGATCACGTCGATATCGCGCAGCGGATCGACACTGCCGCTGACGTGCACGACATTGTCATTCTCGAAGCAGCGCACCACCATGCAGATGGCGTCGGTCTCGCGAATGTTGGCGAGGAACTTGTTACCCAGCCCCTCGCCCTTCGACGCACCGGCCACCAGCCCGGCGATGTCGACGAACTCCATCGTGGTGTGGATGACCTTCTGCGGCCTGACGATCGCCGCCAGCTGATCGAGCCGGGGGTCCGGCACCGGCACGATGCCGACGTTCGGGTCGATGGTGCAGAACGGATAGTTCTCCGCCTGGATGCCCGCCTCGGTCAGCGCATTGAAGAGGGTCGACTTGCCCACGTTGGGCAGGCCGACGATGCCGCATTTCACGCTCATATCGATTCCACAGGGTGCGCTGTGCGCACCGGAAAGTGTGCCTGGACAGGTATGGTGCGCATGGCGCGCCCTACGCCGCGGTATGCAGCGTATTCATCGCCGCCTCGACCTTGCCGGCCAGCAGGTCGGGTAACACCGCGATGGCGGCATCGATGGCATGGTCGATCCGCGCGCGATCCTCGTGGCTGGCCGGTTTCAGGACATGGTCGGTGACGTCGTCCTTGTGGCCGGGGTGCCCGATGCCGATGCGCAGGCGCAGGAAATCGTTACCACCCAGGTGCTGGATCAGGTCACGCAAGCCATTGTGGCCGCCATGCCCGCCGTCCTTCTTCAGCCGCACCGTGCCCACCGGCAGATCCAGTTCGTCGTGCACGACCAGGATGGACTGGCGCGGAAACCGGTAAAAGCCGGCCAGCGATGCCACCGGACGGCCACTGCAGTTCATGAATTCCTGCGGTTTCTGCAGGCGCAGGTCGTGCCCGGCCAGCGTGCAGCGCGCCACCTCGCTCCGGTGCCTGCTATCCACGCTGAACTGCGCGTTGCAGCGCCGCGCCAGCTCGTCCACAAACCAGAACCCGGCGTTATGCCGGGTCTGTGCGTACCTGTTGCCGGGATTACCCAGCCCGGCGACAAGCTGTATGGCCGTCAAGACGACGCCTAGCCGGCGGCTTCGCCGCCCGCTTCACCCTCGGCCGGCGGCGCCTCCTCCACTTCATCAGCACCGCGCTTGGCGTGGATGGTCACCACGGCAAGGTCGTGACCTTCGCCACGCGCCAGTTCGAGGAGCGTGACACCGGCCGGTACCGCAAGGCCGGACAGGTGGATGGATTCACCGATCTCCAAGCCGGAGATGTCGACCTCGATGTACTCGGGCAGGTTATTGGGCAGACACTCGACCAGCACGTCGACCAGTTCGTGCGAGACCAGACCACCGGCCTTCACGCCCGGCGACACGTCCTGTCCCGTGAAGTGCAGCGGGACATGGGTCTTGAGTTTCTCCGTCATGTTGACGCGTTGCAGATCAACGTGCAGCACCAGCGGACGGCTGGGGTGACGCTGCAGATCACGCAGGATGGCCCGGGTCTCGCCGCTACCGGTCTTCACGGTCAGGATATGCGAGTAGAACGCCTCGTGTTCCAGGTTGCGCAGCAACTGGTTGTGCAACAACGAGAGGGATTCCGGTTCCCTGTCGCCACCATAAAGGATGGCGGGAACCTTGCCGGCACGACGCAGGCGGCGGCTCGCACCCTTGCCTGTATCGGTACGCGGTTCTGCACTCAATTCAAAGCTGATAGCCATGTTTCTTCTCCAGAAAAATGCACCTTGCGGTGCAGGTTGTCCCTCCCGCGACCAGGAGGGCGTTAACAGGGGTCAGATCCCTGCCGGCAATCAGTCCATGTACAGTGAACTGACCGATTCTTCATCGCTGATCCGGCGCATGGTTTCCGCCAGCATGGCGGAGATACTCAGCTGCCGGATCCTGTCGCAACGCTGCGCATCCGGGCGCAGCGGTATGGTATCCGTTACCACCAGTTCATCGAGCTCGGATGCCTCGATGTTGTCGACTGCGGCCCCCGACAGTACCGGGTGCGTACAGTAGGCCACCACGCGCGAGGCGCCATGTTCCTTCAGCGCCAGCGCCGCCAGGCACAGGGTGCCGGCCGTGTCCACGAGGTCGTCGATCAGCACGCAGGTGCGGTCTTCCACCTCGCCGATGATGTTCATCACACGCGCCTCGTTCGGCCTTGGCCGGCGCTTGTCGATGATCGCCAGTTCGGCGTCGTCCAGCCGCTTGGCCAGCGCCCGCGCACGGACCACGCCACCGACGTCCGGCGAAACCACGACGATATCCGGATATTTCTGCTTCCAGATATCGCCCAGCAGGATCGGCGAGGCGTACACGTTATCGACCGGGATATCGAAGAATCCCTGGATCTGGTCCGAGTGCAGGTCCACGGTCAGCACGCGGTCGGTCTTCACGTTGCTGATCATCTGCGCCACCACCTTGGCCGTGATCGGCACCCGGGCGGAACGCGGCCGGCGGTCCTGGCGGGCGTAACCGAAGTACGGGATCACCGCGGTGATACGCTGTGCCGATGAACGCCGCAGCGCGTCCACCATCACCACCAGCTCGATCAGGTTGTCGTTGGTCGGCGCACAGGTCGGCTGCACGATGAAAACATCCTTGCCGCGGACGTTCTCCATGATTTCCACCTGGATCTCGCCGTCACTGAACTTGCTGACGTAGGCACTGCCCAGGTTCAGCCGCAGGTGGTTGACGATATGCTGCGCCAGCTCGGGATTTGCGTTACCCGCAAATACCATCATGCTGCTGTCAGAGTCCGAGGCGGGTGATCCGTTCATAAGCTGTTCGATATTGCCGTGATGACAGTACGCATCGCACTGATAAATTCTTTCGGAACTGTCGCACCCGCGTCAGCTGCTGCACCGGCCATGGCGCGGTCTGCCCGGCTCATCCTCCCGTGTCACGCCGGCACATTGCCTGTCTGGCTGGGACGGCAGGATT
>CAZMAK010000164.1:0-3631 GCA_964564245.1 uncultured Ectothiorhodospiraceae bacterium
GGCCGATGTTGCCCTCCTGGATCAGGTCGAGGAACTGCAGTCCGCGGTTGGTGTACTTCTTGGCGATCGAGATCACCAGGCGCAGGTTCGCCTCCACCATCTCCTTCTTGGCACGACGCGCCTTGGCCTCGCCGATCGACATGAGGCGGTTGATCTCCTTGACCTCGGCAATCGTGAGGTGCGTGGCTTCCTGCAGGGCGATGAGCTTGTTCTGGTGGCGGATGATTTCATCCCGGCACTGGGCCAGTGCGGCGGAGTACTTCTGGCCACCCTTCACCTGTGCATCGACCCAGCCCAGGTCGGTCTCGTTGTTCGGAAACGAGGTGATGAAATCCCTGCGCGGCATGCCGGCGCGGGTGACGCAGGCATCCATGATGCCGCGCTCGTGAGTGCGGATTCTGGTTATCGCGTTGCGCAGGTTGGTGGTCAGGATATCCACGATGCGCGGTACCAGCTTCAGGGACAGTGCCTGCCCGGTCAACTGCTCGCGCAGTTTCTGCACGCGTGCTGCGCCACCCTTGCCGCCCTTGCCCATCGCGGCAATCAGCGCCTTGTAGGTTTTTTCCAGTTCGGCAAAATGTACGCGCGCCTCTTCCGGGTCCGGACCGGTGTCGACCGGGCTTTCCGATGTGCTGTCATCATCGTCGCCATCGTCATCGTCAACGTCATCGTCATCGTCGACCGAGTTTGCAGACAGTTTGTCATCGTTGCCCGGGACCGCTGGTTCGGGCAGGTCATCGTCCGTGGCATCCGGATCGATGAATCCGGAGATGAGGTCATTCAGGCGCATCTCGCCGGCTTCGACCCGCTCGTAGCCGCGCAGCAGGGTGGCTGAGGTTTCCGGGTAGATGGCGAGCGCGCGCAGTACCTGGTTCAGGCCGTCCTCGATGCGCTTGGCAATGACGATTTCGCCTTCCCGTGTGAGCAGTTCGACCGTGCCCATCTCGCGCATGTACATGCGCACCGGGTCGGTCGTACGGCCGAATTCGCTGTCGACGGTGACCAGGTGGGCAGCGGCCTCTTCCGCCGCATCTTCATCGGCGGAATTCTTGGCGCTGGCCAGCAGCAACGAATCGGTATCCGGCGCCACTTCGTGCACCAGGATGCCCATGTCGTTGATCATGCCGATGATATCCTCGATCTGTTGCGGATCGACGATTTCATCCGGCAGGTGATCGTTCACCTCGGCATAGGTCAGGAAGCCCTGATCCTTGCCCTTTTCGATCAGCAGTTTCAGTCGGGATTGTTGCTCTTTGTCCATAGTCGTCCGCGGGCACGAAAGTGCCCAGAGTCAGTGTCATTACCGGGGGCGAAATTAATCGCGCAGTATAGTCGAAGCAACCGGGGCCAGCCAAGCAAATTTCCAGCTCCGCAGGCAGGATCGCGCTGTCTAGTGTGACTGCCGTGCCTGCTGCAGCAGGGTCTGCAGCCTCCAGTATTCCTTGCGCTCTCCTTCATCAAGTTTTTGAATTTTATCTCGATTTACAAAAAACTCTATGCGTTGCTCCAGGTGCATCCGGTAAATCAGGTGCAGTTGCCGCTGCAGATCCGGGAGCAGGTCCAGGTCATCGCGGACCGGGCTCCACTGGGCCAGCCGGGCAAGGTGGCGGGACTCCTCACGGCCCCTCCAGTGTTCAAGTATGGCACCTGTACTCGCTAGCGGCTGTGTTTGCAGCAATTCCAGCAGTTCTTCCAAAAGTGCGACACCCGGCACGTCTACCGGTTCCTCGAAGGGTAAATCCCCTATTTTCCGTGCGAGAGAAGGCTGGTACAGCAGCAGGGCGATGGCATCGCGCACCGGGCTCTTGCCGCCGGTCGCGGCGGCCGGCCGGGCAGTGACGACCGCTGGCGGCGGCCGGGTGGCCGGGCTGCGTGACTGCTCCAGGCGGGTGGACACCGAGTCGACCGAGGTCCTGGCCAGCTCGGCCAGGCGTTCGGTCATCAGCTGCCGGAACATCCCGTCCGGCAGCCGCGCCAGCAACGGCCCGGCGAGGTTGACCAGCCGTGCCCGCCCGTCGATGCTGTCGATGTCGAGCGTGGCGGACAGGCGTTCGAAGAAGAATCCGGACAGGTGATCCGCAGACTCGACCAGCTGCTCGAACGCGGGTTTGCCGATCTTCTGCACCAGGCTGTCCGGATCCTCGCCATCCGGCAGGAACAGGAAGCGTGCCTCGCGCCCGTCGGTCAGTACCGGCAGGGTGTTTTCCAGCGCACGCCAGGCCGCGTCCCGGCCGGCACGATCGCCGTCGAAGCAGAACACCACCTCCGGGACGGTGCGGAACAGGACTTCCAGGTGCTCCGGGGTGGTGGCGGTGCCCAGGGTCGCCACGGCGTAGTGGATCTCGTACTGGGCCAGCATCACCACGTCCATGTAGCCTTCGACCACGAGGATGCGTTCCAGCTTGCGTACCGCCTTGCGTGCTTCAAACAGGCCATACAGCTCCTGGCCCTTGTGGAAGACGGTGGACTCCGGGCTGTTCATGTATTTCGGGGTCCCGTTGTCGAGCACCCGGCCGCCGAAGCCGATGGTGCGTCCGCGCCGGTCATGGATCGGGAACATCACCCGGTCGCGAAACCGGTCATAGGCACCCTTGCCGTCATCGCGCTGGATCGTCAGTCCCAGTTCCAGCAGCAGCTTCTGCGTGCTGGCATCGGCATTGAGCGCAGTGGCGAGCTGTTCCCATCCGGGCGGCGCAAAACCGATGTGATACCGGGCCGCGACCTCGCCGGTGAGTCCGCGTTGCTTCAGGTAGTCGACGACGCGGGCGGCACCGGCATGGGCGCGTAACTGTTCCTGGTACCAGCCGGAGACCCGTTCCAGCAGCGCGAAGTGCGGCCGGGCTCCGCTGTCGGCATGGGCGGGCCCGCCTTCGCGCGGGACCTCCAGACCGGCCAGCCGGGCCAGTTCCTCGATCGCCTCGACGAACTCCATGTGCTCGTATTCCATGAGGAAGGTGATCGCGGTGCCGTGCTGGCCGCAGCCGAAGCAGTGGTAGAACTGCTTGACCTGGCTGACGGTGAAGGAGGGGGTTTTTTCTCCGTGAAACGGGCAGCACGCCTTGTATTCCCGGCCGGCCTTTTTCAGCGGCACGCGTGCATCGATCACATCGACGATGTCGATTCGAGAGAGCAGCCCGTCAATGAAGGATTGGGGAATACGGCCGGCCATAAAGCTAGGGTAACGAAAAAAGAGGCAAAAAAGGGGCCGGATACATTTTCCCGCAGGGAAAATGTATCCGGCCCCTTTTTTGCCCTCAGCCCAGCCGGGCCTTGATCAGCGCGCTCACGGCGCCCATGTCGGCGCGCCCGGCCAGCTTCGGCTTGAGCTGCGCCATCACCTTGCCCATGTCCTTGACGGAGCTGGCGCCGGTATCCTGCAGGGCGGTATCGATCAGTTGCCGGATTTCGTCTTCGCTGAGCGCAGCCGGCAGGTAGGGTGTAATCACCCCGATCTCTTCCTGTTCCCTTGCAATCAGGTCGTCGCGTCCGGCCTGCTCGAAGTGGCTGATCGATTCGCGCCGTTGCTTGATCATCTTGTCGAGCACCGTGATGACCTGCGTCTCGTCGAGCTCGATGCGCTCGTCGACCTCGCGTTGCTTGATGGCTGCCAGGATCAGGCGGATCGTGGCCA
>CAZMAK010000165.1:0-3472 GCA_964564245.1 uncultured Ectothiorhodospiraceae bacterium
CATCTGGTGAATGAAAGGAATATAAGCAGAAACTGGGATCTGACCCCGGTTTTTTACTTCGGCTTGAGATTGAACTTGCGCAGCAGGTCATACATGGTCGGGCGGCTGATGCCCAGCAGGTCGGCGGCCTGCGACACCTTGCCACCGACGTGGTTGAGCGCGCGCACAACGGCCTGCCGGTCGCAGCGATCCCGGATTTCGCGCAGGTTGAAGGTGGCCATCTCCTCCTGTGAACTGCCGCCCAGTTCCAGGTCGCTGGCGGTGATCTGCCGGTGCTCGGCCATGATCACCGCGCGCTTGACCCGGTTTTCCAGCTCGCGCACGTTGCCGGGCCACCCGTAGTTCTCGATTGCCGCCATGGCATCCGGGCTGAAGCGGTGCCCCTTCTTGCCCTGTTGCTTGCTGATGCGTTCGAGGAACACGCGAGCCAGCAACAGCGGATCGCCCTCGCGGTCGCGCAGCGAGGGAATCGAGATGGTGACCTCGCTGATCCGGTAATAGAGATCCTCGCGAAACTGGTTGACACGGATCAGTTCGTGCAGGTCCTTGTGGGTCGCACACAGCACCCGTACGTCGACCGGGATCTCGCGCCGGCCGCCCACGCGCTCGATCACCCGTTCCTGCAGAAACCGTAACAGCTTTGCCTGCAGTGATGGCGGCATGTCACCGATCTCGTCGAGGAACAGCGTACCGCCGGAGGCGGTCTCGATCTTGCCCGGTGTCTGCTTCGCCGCCCCGGTGAACGCGCCCTTCTCGTAACCGAACAACTCGCTCTCGAGCAGGTTTTCCGGTATCGCCGCGCAGTTGATCGCGACAAAGCGATGCGCGTTGCGCGAACTCAGCTCATGCAGGGACCGCGCCAGCAGTTCCTTGCCGGTGCCCGACTCGCCCAGCAGCAGCACCGTGGTGTCGGTCGGCGCCACCTTCTCCACCGTGCGGCAGGCCTGCAACATGGAGTCGCTGCTGGTGATGACACCTTCCAGGGGGGAATCCGGCTGCTGCGAACTGAGGCGGCGATTCTCCTCCTCCAGCTCATAGACGCGATAGGCACGATTGACGATCAGCTCCAGCATGTCGGCGTCGATCGGCTTGTAGAAGAAATCGTAGGCGCCCATGGCGACGGAGCGTGTGGCGTGCTCGCGGTCGTTATTGCCGGTCACCACGATGATCTTGGAATGTGGCGCCCGCTGCAGGACTTCGCCCAGCAGGGAAAATCCCACGCTGGTGCCGTCCGTGTCGGGCGGCAATCCGAGATCGAGCGTGATCACCGGGGGTTCATGCTGATTCAGGGCGGACAACGCGCTTTCGCGATCCCCTGCGATCACCACGTCATAGTTCTCGAAACACCAGCGCAGCTGGGTTTGCAGACCCGGGTCATCCTCGACTATCAGCAGTTTACGTTCGGGTGTGTCCATGAGCGCAGTATCGACCTGTTGTCGGTATACTTTACACTACTTTCAGGCCGACTCGCTAATGGGTATACGGACTCTGAAGGTGGAACCCTCGCCGACCCGGCTGATCACCTCGAGGTCTCCACCCATCTTGTGGATATACTCGCGTGCCTCGTACACCCCGATCCCCATGCCGGCCTTGGTGCTGTCGAAGGGCCGGAACAGCCGCTCCTTGATGAACCGCTCATCCATCCCGGTACCGGTATCCTGGACCTCGACGATCGCCCGGTCGGCACGCTTGAACAGGCGCACGATCACGCGGCCGTCGTCCGGGGTGGCGTCCTGGGCATTGCGGATCAGGTGACCGATGATGGCCATGCAGCGGTCCCGGTTGGTCAGGATACGGATGCCGGCCGCCTGGCAGTCCAGGTGCGGAACCGGCCGGTTGTTCGACATGGTCTGTACCACCTCGCCAAGCATGGCGCAAAGTTCGAACTGGGCGGTTTCCTGCACCTGCATGCTGTCACTGCGCAAGTGTTCCAGCAGACGGTTCATCTTCTGCACCGAGTTGTCCACCGTGGTGATGGCATCTTCCATGAAGCGCGGGTTGTCCTTGTGTTTCGACGCGTTGGTCACCACCAGCGAGAGCTGCGCGATGAGGTTTTTCAGGTCATGCATGACATAGGACGTCAGGCGGTTGCACACCTCGAACTGGCGCGCCTCGGACAGAGCCTTTGATGCCTCCAGCTGTGCCAGGTGTACCGCCACCTGGCGGCCGGCGGTTTTCACCAGGTCCGAGTCCTCCCAGTTAAAATAGGTCTGGGCCGGTGAGCGCGCCAGCACCATGAACCCGAGCAGCTGGTTGTGCACGATCAGCGGCACCACCAGCCAGGCACGCGGCATGGACTCCAGCCAGGCCGGCAGTTCCAGGTTGTTGTAGAGATCCGGATCACGTTCGAGTTCATCGATATCGATCAGCCATTCACGTGTGGTCAGGAAGTTGATCAGCGGATGGTCCGCACCCACCGTGTCCTGCGCCGAGATTTTCATCTGCCAGTTGGCCACGGGTTCAAAGCGGTTCATGTTGCGCATCCACAGCACGCCGCCGGGGCTGTCGATGATCTCGGCAATGGAGTGGATGGCGCGTTCACGCAGGCGGTCATCCGGCTGCCCGGAGGACAGGGTCTGGATGAACCGCAGCCACTCGTCGCGGTAATCGTACTTGTAGTGAAAGAAATGCTTGTTGATGAAAACCCGCATGCTCGCACGCACGCGCCCCGAGAAGAACAGCACCATCAGGATCAGGCCGGCGCCGAACAGGAAGATCACCTGGATGATCGTGCCCCACTCACCACCGTAGTAGCGGATGTAGTAACCACCCGCACCCATGACCAGGAGATACAGCCCGGTACCGAGCAGTGCGGTGGTATGGAACACCATGCGCCTGGATACGAAGATATCCAGCGAAAGGCGCGGATCCCGCGCAATGGCGACCGCCAGTACCGGCACGACCAGCGCATTGACGAATCCGCGCGCCTGCCATACGGTCAGGTCGAGACTCTGGAACATCAGGGCATTCGAGTACAGGTAGAAATCGAAAGCGAACAGCACGCCCAGGCCGATGCACAGATATTTTACCGCTCGCCTCGACTCCACATGCGCATTGCGCATGATCTGCTCGACCAGCACCAGCCCGGCCACTGCAAAGACCAGCAAGCCGGCATAGAGAATATCGATCCCGAATAATATGACGGCGTCGGCACCGGCCAGCAGCCGGTACAGAACGATGCAGATGACGAGTGCCGTGTAGGAAGCGAACAGGATTGTTGCATTGCGAAAACGCCGCTGTGCCAGCCGCGTTTCGGTCACCGAGGAGACAAGTACGTAACCCAGAAACAGCACCCAGGAGAAACTGCGCAACGGCTCGAGCAGGTAGGAAAGAAACCCCTGGTTGCTGTAGATAGCATACGTGGTGAAGATCAGCCAGAGCGTGCTGACAACCGTGGCGACCTTCAGCGCATTCTTGTGTGAACGGCCCTGCTGTCCCGTCAGCAGGACCAGGGACAGGACCAGGAACAGCA
>CAZMAK010000166.1:0-3449 GCA_964564245.1 uncultured Ectothiorhodospiraceae bacterium
AGGGCCTGTTGGGGGCTGTCACTCTTGAATCCCACGGTGAAAGCGATGGTGGCCGCGGTCGGGCGCCCGGTGCGTGGATCCATGACATCCGCGTTGATCATGTCAACCGCGATATCGTCACGCATATTGCCCAGTACTTCCTCGATAGTTTTCACCTTGCGTTCGCGCTCGTAGAGGTTGTACTTGTCGATGATCTGGAGCAGGTTGGTGCGTGACATGACGCGCTGGCTGATGATCTGGATCCGCTGGGCTGCGTAACTGGTCACCGTCGACTGGATCAGATCGGTGGGAATGTCCTGTTCCTCGATCAGGATCGTGGCCGACGACTGATAGGTGGGCGGCCAGACCAGCGCCGTGATTGCACCCAGCAGAAAGACAACGCCGGCGACCAGCAATATCATGCCGCGCCTGCGCCTGATCGCGGCCAGGTAGTCCCCAAAATCCAGGTCTTGTTCCATTGCCAGTTCGGCCATAATGCACTCTTCGGTCTCAGCCTGTAACGGATGGTATGTAACAGGTCCGGTTGCTGTAAATATAAAGGAAAGTATCCGGTTGCTGCATTGTATCTTGGTATTAGCCCACCCAGGGTACCATGGGGTGAATCGAATCCAACATATTGAAATATATACCTGGTATGGATCTAGCGTGACAAGGACCGTTCTGGAGGGATGTACTCCAGCTTCAGGTAGAGGACGTTCCTGGAGGTGTTCTGTCCACCGCTACGGTCTGCCCGTGAATAGCTGTATTCTCCCGCGAGTATCCAGTTTCGCCGCATGCGCCAGCTGAGGGTTGGAGTCAGGCGGGCGAAGTCCCTGTTTACCAGGTTCTGTGCCCCGGCATCGCGAACCACCCCCTGGTTACGGGTGTATTCGAGTTTCACGGACGAGCTCAGTGTTTGCGTGTAATCGGAAGCCACCTTCAGAGACAGTCGGGTGGCGTCCAGTAGTTGCCCGTTGCTGCCCGGTGATGAGGATCGTGTGAGATTTGCATTGATGCTACCGGTCTCCAGCGTCTTGGTCAGCCCGAAACTGAATACGGCGGATGTAGTATCGACCGTGATCTTCTGCTGGCCGACGGCGTAGGCGGTTCCGCCGGTACAGTCCGGGAACGAGGCGCCGGGAGCTGCGCCCACGCAAAAGCCGCTGCTGACCAGCCTGTCGGTGCCGGACAGGCGCTGGCCGGCGAGAAAGGACATCGTCAGGGTATTGCTGAAACTGGTTGTCAGACCGGCCTGCAGGGACACAGTGTCTGTATTGAAGCCCGAATCGGGCTTATAGCTGCTGTACGTTGCCGCAACGCTGGCCTGGTAGCGCGGGGTGAATTGATAGGCCAGGACCGCCTGACCCGTGTGGTATTCATAGTCGACAAGGCTGGTGAAGCCGGGTTCGGATGAATAGCTGACGCTGTTATAACGGTAGTCCAGTGCCAGGCTGGCACGTTGCGTGAGGATCCGTTGCCAGGACGGCCCCAGTGACAGACTCTGGCGTGTGGCCCTGGAATCGTTGACGATGCCGGTCTCGTCCAGCTGGGTATCGAGCGTGCTGTCGCGGGTGTAGTTGAGCGTCGCCCTGAACTTGTCGAGCAGGGTGTTGTGATAGGCAAGGGTATTCAGGAAGTAATCCTCCCGGTTCAGCACGGAACTGCTTTCACGGCCGCTGCCTCCTGTAAAGCGGCGAATCACCACGGCGGCATCTCCGGTAAGGCCCTGTACCGGGGTGGAGACGCCGAATTTCGTTGAAGGCCGGAGGGATGCCGTCCACACGCTGCTGTGGTCCAGGGACGTGAGCCGGATATTATCGTTGTAGCCGGTAATCAGCTGTACATCCGGTCGTAGCGTCCATTTGGCGGCGCTGGCAGGCAATGGCACTGACAGCATGAAGACCAGACACGCATGGGCCATGCCGTGCAGCAGTATGGAACGGCTATCCATGGCGACAGCAGCGCCTGCGCCGGGTCGGGACACGGGTTCCGGGCAGGTCAGGGTCATTCAGTGGCAGGCGCCCCCGGCCAATGGCCAGTGACGCGCATAAGAACGGCCACTTTCTCCTGGCGGAAATGTGTTTACTGGCAGTCATGCTGGGTCATCGCTTGCTCGCGGCAGGTTGTTCCGGCGGCTCAGAACGCCTGGTATTCAACGGTTGTGAAATCCGGCCGGTTCGGCCCCGCGGGTCCCATGTTCGCTCGACGGATTACGGGACCAGGACGATGTCACCACTCTGCAGGATGATGTCCTGCTGCAGGTTCTTGCCTTTCTCGACGTCACCATATTTGAATGGAATCGAAACCAGCTTGCCGTTGTTGCGGCGCAGGACCAGGATCTTGTTTTCGGAGGCGTAGGGTGTCATGCCGCCGGCCACGCTGAGGGCCTGGATGACATCGAGGTAACGGCTCGCAACAAACTCGCCTGGCCGGTTCACCTGCCCGAGGACATAGATCTTGTTGCCATCCAGCTTGATGACGGCCGCCGAAATGATCGGGTCCGGAATGTATTTCTGCAGCCGATCCGTAAGCATGTTCCGGATCTCGGTGATGGTCTTGTTCGACGCCTGGATGTCACCGGCAAGCGGAAAGGAAATGCCCCCGTCGGGCCGGACCAGTACCTGCTGCTTGAGGTCTTCTTCCTTCCAGACGGAAATATCAAGGACATCGCCGGGCTGAACCCGGTAGCTCGGCTGGCCACTGCCGGATGGCTCCGCATCGGCGCCCCGGGCTAACAGGGATAACAGGAGCAGTACGGGTAACAAGGCTAGGCAGGATTTCTTCATGGATAGACCCGGCAGGTGAAATGGAAGCAAGATTCTGAAATGTATAAGATTTGCTGATTTGAACAGATCGCCGGCTGCGCGTCAATATCATCGATGATCATGCGGTGCCCGGGACGAGGCAATAAAAAACGGCGCAGCCAGCGCTGGCTGCGCCGTTTGCCGGTGGCCGGATCAGCGTTGTTTCGCGGACCGGCGGCGCCAGCCGAGCAGGCCGAGGAAGCCGGCGAGCAATGCCCAGGCGCCACCCTGCCGGATGCCCGTGGATGACGGGGCGATCGTGCAACCGCCGTGTCCACTGGTGCGGGTGTCGACGAAGGCGGCGCCGGTCGGCACGGCGAGACCGCTCGGGTCGCTGATGGTGCCGGTCGTCGGATCCAGGTCGTTCGGGCCGTCATCGGCGATGGTGAGTTGCATACACTGATCGCCAGCAGCAATGGCATGATACGCCGCATCGCCCGGCGCCGGGCAGCCCAGTCCGGAACCGGCGCCCAGGTCGGTTACCGGCGCGGACAGGATGCTGTCGCCGCCGCTGGTGTCGAAATCCACCCAGTCGGTGCCGTTGTACACGCGCATGACCGGGTTCACGGTGTTGCCCTGGCCGTCCACGTAGCTGTCCGGAACACTACCGGCCAGCGGCAGGACGATCTGTGCGGATCCCGAAACCCCGGTGATGGTGTAGTCGAA
>CAZMAK010000167.1:0-3341 GCA_964564245.1 uncultured Ectothiorhodospiraceae bacterium
GCCGGCAATCCGCTCATCCAGCGTAACGTCCTGCAGCAGCATCCCGCTTTGCGTCCACTCGGGATCGATGCCGGTCAGTTCCCGCAATTCGTCCACCAGTGGCGGACAGGCATGCCGGCTCCAGCGCACCAGTTCCGAAACCGGCTCGGGATAGTCCCACGGCACCAGTGGTGAAAGTATGCCGCCACCGGCCCAGGACGATTCCCGGCAGAACGAACCGCGTTCCAGCACACAGACCGACAGGCCTGCGCGGGCCAGGACGCGGGCTGACAGCAGGCCAAGCAGACCGCCGCCCACGATGATGCATTCCACCTTGTGACTCATCGATGCCATGACGGATATTCCCGGGCTGACCGTGCCGGACGGGTCCGACGGGGATTCAGGGTAAACGTCGACAGACAGGGCGAGCGCCGCCCGGCATGCTTGCATGCAGGATTGGCGGACAAGCGGTGACCCCGGGGCATTGGCCTGCGGACGAACCTGCTGACTATCTTATCGGTGAATACCCGCAGGAGCGAGGTTTGCGCAGCACGAAATGCAACACTGCCAGCCGCCCGGCGCTGGCCGCCACCCGGACTGACGCAGCGTCGCGGCATCCTCGCCGGCAGGGATTTACCCTGCTGGAGGTGCTGATCGCCCTGCTGGTGCTGTCCATCGGTCTGCTGGGACTGGCGGCATTGCAGACCACCGGCTTGCGCTCCAGCCAGATGGCCATCATGCGCACGCAGGCCGCCGGTCTGGCCAGTGATATTGTCGAATGCATGCACGCCAACCCGGCCGGCGTGGCCCGGGGCGAGTACGTCATGGAACGCACCGCTCCCGTGGTCGCCACGCCCGCCAGCCGGGCGGAACAGGACCTGGTGGCCTGGCGCAGGCAGGTTGCGCGGCTGCCGGGCGGCCAGGGTGAGATCACGCGCTGTTCACCTGCCACCGAACCGCCGTGCCCGCTGCTCGACGGCCGGGCCACACACGTGGTTACGATCTACTGGAACGAGTCGCGCAATCCGGATGCGGGGGCCTTTCACTGTCCGCCCCGAACGGACGGCGATTACCGCTGCCTCCGGCTGGTCACGCAATGAAGCAGCGCCACTTCACCCCCGGCCGGAATCCCGTCCGTACACGCGGCTTCAGCCTGGTCGAGCTGATGGTGGCGCTGCTCATCACGCTGTTGCTGGTGGCCGGCATCGGACAGATCTTCCTCGCCTCGAGGAAAAGCGCCGCCCTGCAGGAGAGCCTGGCGCGCCTGCAGGAAAACGGCCGCTATGCCATGGAGCTGATCACCACCGACCTGCGGCGCGCCGGTTACCTCGGCGGCAATGCGGACATCCGTACGATCGGCGATTACACCCCGGACGGTGCACGGAACGGCAACCGGATCTCGACGGAAGACGGCACCTGTGTCGACAGCCGCTGGGCGCGAATGCTGGATCGCCCGGTATTCGGCAAGGATGACAGTCGCAGCGGCTACACCTGTCTCCGGCCGCTGGCGGCTGGCGAGGGCCATGTCGGCGACATCCTGGTCACGCGCTATGCCGCGGCCCGGGTCGTGGGCAGCGCCGCGACACCTGTCTTCCTCGGCAGACAGTTCTACCTGCGCACCGCACTGTTCGAAGGCAGATTGTTCCCGGGCGCGGATGAAGCAGAAAACCCGATTGCCGGTCGCACCCTCGTGCACACCGCCGAGCTGGTTGCCCACGGCTATTACCTGCGCGACTCCGGCAGCGCCGACCCGGAACGCTGTGCCGGACGCGGGAAGATCCGGTCGCTGTACCGGATCGAACTGGTGAACGGCGCCCTGGAATCCCGGGAAATCGTCTATGGCGTCGACCAGTTCCAGCTGCAGTACGGGCTGGACTCCGACGGCGACCGCTCGGTGGATCGCTACGTGGACGCACCGTCGCCCGGCGACACCGCCAGCTGGGATGCGGTCATCGCCGCACGCGTGTGGTTGCTGGTACGTGCGGAGTGCCCGGACACGGGCTACACCGATATCCACAGCTACGCCATGGGCGATGTCGCTTACCGGCCGGCAGATGCTTACCACCGGCTGCTCTTTACCCGCACGGTCAGCCTGCGCAACTGACCGGGGGTGACGACCATGGCCCTCAACAAGCGGAAGTATCCGGGCACCACCGTCCGGCCATGCGGTACGGCACTGGTGCTGGCACTGGTCTTTCTGCTGGTAATGACCGTGCTCGGTGTCTTCGGTATGCACTGCGCACGTCTCGAAAACCGGATGGCCGCCAACAGCCGGTTCCGGATCGAGGCATTGCACCGTGCCGAATACGTACTGGGCGCCGCCGAGGCGGCGCTCCGGACCCTGGACGGCAACCCGTTCCGGCCGGACGTCCCCGGTGATCCGTACTATGCACGTGATGTCACGGACTTCGACCCCGACACGCCCGGCATTCAGCAGCCGTCCGATCCCGTTTGGACGTTCAGTCACGCCATCGTTTCGCTGCCGGATCTCGACGGCGATGGCCGCGCCGATGACGGTACCGGCCGTTACGTCATCCAGGACGCGGGCACTGCGCTTGCGCCAGGCAAGGACGGCTCGTCCCGACGCTCGATCCTGCACGCGCCGCCCGGCGCGCGGGTACAGGTGTTCCTGGTGACCGCACAGGCAGGTGCCGCGCGTGGCGCGCAGCGCACCGTGCAATCCATTGTCGCCATGGACCCGCTGGAAGTACGCGGCAGGGTCGATGCACGGACAACGGACCGGCACATGGACCGGATCGGCTGGATCGACCTCCAGCCGTGACGACCGCACAGGAGCGCGCCCCTTGAGCGCACGCAGACCGACGGAGCGCGATTTGATGCAAGCACCACCGACCGGTTTCACGCTGCTCGAGTTGCTGGTTGCGCTGGCGATCCTGGGCCTGCTCACCGCCTTCAGCTACCCCGTGTATGTGGACCAGGTGCGCAAGGCACGCCGGGCCGAGGGCATGGCCGGCCTGCTGGAACTGGCCGACCGCATGGAACGTCACTTCGCCGACCAGGGCACCTATGATCAGCGCTTCGGCGGCGCAGACATGGATGCAGCCACGCTCTGGAAGGACACGACCACGCACGGTCACTACACGCTGTCCATCGATCCCGGCACGAGCGACCTGTCCTTCACGGCACGCGCCACGCCCACCGCCAGAGACGGACAGGACCGGGATCCGTGCGGTACCTTTGTGATCGATGCGCAGGGTGTCCGCTCACTCGACACCACCAACGGCGGCACCCGCGCGGCTACCGGTGCAACCGCCGTGGATTGCTGGCGGTGATTGCCGCGAGATCGCGAATATGCAAGTGCCGTGGTACTCGCCTGCTGGCAGGCCCCTACGGGGCACTGG
>CAZMAK010000168.1:0-3317 GCA_964564245.1 uncultured Ectothiorhodospiraceae bacterium
AAGATCGATTCACGCACCATCCTCGACCAGATGGGCGCCGAGCAGTTGCTCGGCCACGGCGACATGCTCTACGTCGCGCCGGGCACCAGCGTACCGGTACGCGTGCATGGCGCGTTCGTCTCCGACCAGGAAGTGCACAAGGTCGCCGCGCACCTGAAGGGACACTCCGAACCGGATTACCTGGACGAAATCCTCGAGCAGTCCGGCGAACCGGTACCGGGCCTGTCACCGGCCAACGGCGGCGGCAACGGCGACGACACCGAGTCCGACCCGCTCTACGACCAGGCGGTCATGATCGTCACCCAGAGCCGCAAGGCGTCCATTTCCGGTGTTCAGCGCCGGCTCAAGATCGGCTACAACCGTGCCGCGCGCATGATTGAACACATGGAAGAAACCGGTGTCGTAGGCCCCATGGAAACGAACGGCAGCCGCGAGGTCCTGGCGCCCGCGCCACCGGACTGAATCATGACCCACCGCATCTGTCGGACGTGGCCGGCCGTCCTGTTCCTCCTGCTGCATGCCACCGCTGCCGGCGCGAGCGGGCTGCCGGCGTACGCCAGCAAGTTCTTTTCCGGGCTGACCACCCTGCAGGCGGACTTCGCACAGACGGTCACCGACGCCAACCAGAAACCCATGCAGGATTCGCAGGGCCACATGTGGATCCAGCGTCCCGGCCGCTTCCGCTGGGACTACAAAACCCCCTACGAACAACAGCTGGTGGCCGACGGCACGCGTGTCTGGTCGTACGATGCCGACCTGGAACAGGTCACGGTACAACCGGCCAGCCAGGTGCTGACCTCGACGCCCGCCATGCTGCTGAGTGGAACCACGCCGCTCGACCAGGTCTTCCGCATCGAGGAAACCGGCGCGCATACCCTGTTGCTTCGGCCGAAGACGGATGACAGCAACATCACCGACCTCAGCCTGGCGTTTGACGGGGACACGCTTGCCAGCATCGTCGCGCATGACACCTTCGGCAACACGACTACCTTCCGCTTCACCCACATGGCCCGTAACGAACCGCTGTCCGCCGACCTGTTTCACTTCGTGCCGCCCGCCGGCGCCGATGTGATCGGAGATGCGCCATCCCGCAGGTGACATGACGTCCGCCGCCGAACCCTACCGGCCGCTCGCCGATCGCATGCGGCCGCATACGCTGGCGGCCTTTACCGGGCAACCCCACATCCTCGGACCGGGCAAGCCGTTGCGGCGCGCCATCGAGGAAGGCAACCTGCATTCCATGGTGTTGTGGGGACCGCCGGGCACCGGCAAGACCACGCTGGCACGCCTGCTGGCCGAGCAGACCAACGCCGAATTCCTCACGCTCTCCGCCGTGCTGGCCGGGGTCAGGGAGATCCGCAGCGCGGTCGCCGCCGCACAACAGATCCGTGACCTGGAGGGACGGCAGACCATCCTGTTCGTCGACGAGGCACACCGCTTCAACAAGGCCCAGCAGGACGCCTTCCTGCCCTACGTGGAAGACGGCACGGTCATCTTCATCGGCGCGACCACCGAGAACCCGTCGTTCGAACTGAACAGCGCGCTGCTCTCGCGCGCCCGCACCTATGTGCTGAAGCGGCTGGAACCGGACGCCCTGCGCAACATCGTCGACTCCGCATTGCAGGACCGGGAGCACGGCCTCGGCGAGCTGTGCCTGCAACTGCCGGCCGAGTGGCTGGACCGGCTTGCGGTAGCCGCCGACGGCGATGCACGCCGTGCACTCAACCTGCTGGAGATCGTCGCGGACCTGGCGGTGGAAGAGGGCGGGCAGTCCCGTGTCACCGAGGCGGACTTCCTCGAGGTCATCAGTGGCGGCACGCGGCGGTTCGACAAGGGCGGCGACGACTTCTACGACCAGATCTCCGCCCTGCACAAGTCGGTACGCGGCTCGAACCCGGATGCCGCCCTGTACTGGCTGGTACGCATGCTGGATGGCGGCTGCGACCCGCTGTATCTCGCCCGGCGCATCGTGCGCATGGCCTCGGAAGACATCGGCAACGCGGATCCGCGTGCGCTCCCCCTGTGCCTGAACGCCTGGGACGTGCAGGAGCGGCTCGGCAGCCCGGAAGGGGAGCTGGCGCTGGCGCAGGCGGTGATCTACCTGGCCTGTGCACCGAAGAGCAACGCGGTGTACCTGGCGTATAACACGGCCCGCGCCGACATTGGCAGGACCGGATCGCTGGAGGTGCCGGTGCACCTGCGCAACGCACCGACGAAACTGATGAAGGAACTCGGCTACGGCCGGGAATATCGCTACGCGCACGACGAGCCGGAGGCCTATGCCGCCGGCGAACAGTATTTCCCCGAGGGCATGGGTGAACCGGGGTACTACCGGCCGGTGCCGCGCGGACTGGAGATCAAAATCGCGGAAAAACTCGCCCACCTGCGCGAGCTGGACCGGAAGCAGCGCAAAAAATAACGTCCAGCCACCACGATAACAATCTTCGCCTGCAGACAGGCCCCTGCCGGCACGACGCTCAGGAAACGGATGATGTACCCCCACACGCAGGAGCCGCCCTGGCGGCGAACCGCGCCCGCACACCTGTCCTGGTGTACTATTACCCCATGCAAGAACGGCCTGCCTCATGAACCAGTTGCTCGCCATCGCCGCCGGCGGCGCCACGGGCGCGCTACTGCGCTACTGGACCTCCACGGCGGTACACGCCCGCCTGGGTACCGCCTTTCCCTACGGTACCCTGACGGTGAATGTGCTCGGCAGCCTGATGATCGGCTTTCTGTATATCCTGCTGATCGAGCGCCTGAACACCGGCCCGTTACTGCGTGCGTTCCTGATGATCGGCCTGCTCGGCGCGTTCACCACCTTCTCCACCTTTTCCCTGGAAACACTTAACCTGCTGGAGTCCGGCCAGCCGGTCAGGGCGCTGGCCAATGTACTGCTCAGCGTCACGGTCTGTATCGGCGCCTCCGGGATCGGCATGCTGGCTGCGAGACAATTATGAACACACTGGACGTCACTTTCGTGCGCATCTACCTGACCGAGGGCAAGGGCCAGCTCGATCCGCTGATGAAAAAACTGCATGACGAGGAAAAGGTGCACGGTGTCACCGTGTTCCGCGGCATCAGCGGCTTCGGCAAGTCCGGCCGCATGCATTCCTCCAGCCTGCTCGACATGTCGCTGGACCTGCCGCTGGTGGTGGAATTTTTCGATACCCCGGAAAAGGCCCGCGCGATCCTGGAACACCTCTCCACCACGTTCGAACCCGGCCATATCGTCCACTGGTCGGCCACGCTGCACGTGTAGGGGCGCGGGAGGTTCCAGCTTCATTTCGGCTCCGGGAGAGCCAGGCAAACGGCTG
>CAZMAK010000169.1:0-3262 GCA_964564245.1 uncultured Ectothiorhodospiraceae bacterium
ACCGCCAACCTCGATGCCTCGGCGCCGGTGCCCGGCGGTTTGACACCGAGTTCGAGCATCGCGCTGACGCCCGCCGGTGTGCTGGACACAAATGACAGCCCCTTCACCACCGGCACCTTCAGCCTGGTTGACCAGTTCGGCAACACCGTCAACAACGCCGCGGTGCAGTTTACCTACACCGGCGCCGGTAACGCGTGGGACGCGGAGCTGCTGGTCGGGGGCGCCTCGACCACGCCGCCAACGACAGCGACCAACGTCAACGTCGGAACCGACAGCATGACGCTGAACTGGGACCCCGACGGCGGCGGCGCGCAGACGTCCCAGCCTATTACCATCGATACCAGTGGTCTCGTCTCGCAGACCGTGGCGGCCGGCTCTTCGAACGTGGCCGGCACGGCCAATGGCGCGACCCAGCAGGCCTTTGATCCGGCAGACGCCAGTACTTACAACAATTCCACCTCGCTGACCGTGTTCGACACCCTGGGTTCATCGCACCTTGCCACCATGTACTTCCGCAAGACCGGTGTACCCAATCAATGGGAGACGCACCTGTATGTCGACGGCACCCAGCGCAGCGGTCCCGATACAATTGAGTTCTCCAATACCGGCGCCATACAGACAACCACCTACCCCGGCAGTATCACGGTACCGGCCTTCGATCCTGGCGGTGGCGCGGCCAGTCTGTCGCTGAACCTGGATTTCGGCAACACGACCCAGTTCGGCAGTCCGTTCAACGTCAGTTCTCTGAACCAGGACGGATTCGCCACCGGCCGTCTGAGCGGCATCGACATCGGTGATACCGGTGTGATCACCTCGCGCTTCACCAACGGTCAGTCGCGTACCCTGGGCCAGCTGGCGATTGCCAACTTCAACAATGCCCAGGGTCTGCGTCAGCTGGGTGATACCAGCTGGTCGGAAACCTTTGACTCCGGCGCGCCGCTGATCGGCTCGCCCGGGTCCGGCTCTCTTGGCCTGATCCAGTCCGGTGCGCTGGAAGGTTCGAACGTGGACCTGACGGAAGAACTGGTCAGCATGATCACCTCGCAGCGTAATTTCCAGGCCAACGCCCAGGTGATTACCACTGCGGACACCATCACCCAGACGATTATCAATATCCGTTAGGGTTTGACCGGGAGCTGAACTATGGATCGAGTCCTGTATGTGGTGGCCAACGGCGGCAAGCAGTTGATGTATGCCCAGGCGTTGAATTCGCATAATCTGGCCAATGCCAACACCGTCGGCTTCCAGCAGGACCTGGCGAATTTCCATACCCAGCTGATCGCCGGACCGGGACTGGATACGCGCGCCTTCGCCACCACCGAAGATGCCGGGGTGACCTTCGACAAGGGCACCATACAGACCACGGGTCGGCCGCTGGACGTGGCGGTTAACGGTGATGGCTGGCTTGCCGTTCAGGCACCCGATGGCAGCGAGGCCTATACGCGTGCCGGCAATCTGCACGTGAATGTCAACGGGCAGCTGATGACCGGGGCCGACCACCCGGTCATTGGCGAGAGCGGACCGATTGTCGTCCCCGAATATGACCACCTGGACATCGGAACGGACGGCACCGTCAGCATTCGGCCTATCGGCCAGGAGCCCAGCACGCTGTCCAACATCGGACGTATCAAACTGGTGTCGCCGGACCACGCCACGCTGGTCAAGGGCGGCGACGGTCTGCTGCGCACCCGCGACAATACCCCGGTCGAGGCGGCCACGGGTGTCACGCTGGTCAGCGGCGCGCTGGAATCGAGTAACGTCAACAGTATTGAGGCCATGGTCAACATGATCGCCCTGGCGCGTCAGTTCGAGGTCCAGGTGAAAGTCATGAAGACCGCCGAAGACAACGACGCCAGTTCGACGCGGATCATGAACCTGGGTTAACCCAAGGAATAACGAGGTAGGTATATGAACAAGGCACTCTGGGTAGCGAAGACCGGGCTGGAAGCGCAGCAGACACGCATGAGCGTGATCTCCAACAACCTGGCCAACGTCAATACCACGGGCTTCAAGCGCGACCGCGCGGTGTTCGAGGATTTGCTGTATCAGAACGTGCGCCAGGTCGGCGCCCAGTCCTCACAGGACACCCGCCTGCCGTCGGGACTGCAGCTGGGCACCGGTGTGCGTACCGTGGCAACGGAAAAGATCCACACCATGGGCAACATTGTCCAGACCAACAACAGCCTGGACATTGCTATCCAGGGCCGTGGCTTCATCCAGGTCCTGCAGCCCGACGGTACCCTGGCCTACAGCCGCGACGGGTCTTTCAAAATGGATGAGACCGGTCAGCTGGTTACCGCCAGCGGCTATGTTATCCAGCCGGCGATCACCATCCCCAACAACTCGACCAGTGTCACTATCGGCTCCGACGGGGTGGTGTCGGCGATGACGCCCGGTAGCGCCACGCCGACCCAGATCGGCACCATCCAGCTTGCCGATTTCATTAATCCGGCGGGCCTGCAGGCCGTCGGCCAGAACCTGTACCAGGAAACCGCCTCCAGCGGTTCGCCGTCGACCGGTACCCCGGGCCTTAACGGCCTGGGCGCGGTCGCCCAGGGTGCCCTGGAGACGTCCAACGTCAATGTGGTGGAGGAGCTGGTCAACATGATCGAAACACAGCGCTCCTACGAAATGAATTCCAAGGCCATACAGACTACTGACCGCATGCTGCAGTATGTGACCACCAACCTGTAAGGCGGATTGAAATGAGCGGGAAGGCGACATGAAACAGATCAAGTCCTACGGCAGGCTGGTAGCAGCCTTCGCGGCCGTTATCCTGTTCGGCGGTTGTGCCAGCGTTCCGCGCGAGCCCGACAGCTACCGGCCGGCCCTTCCACGGCCGGACACCACTGCCGACGCAGCGAGTGGTTCCATCTACCATGCGGCCCGGGACGTGCGCCTGTTCGAAGACATCAAGGCGCGCCGGATCGGCGACGTGATCACAGTTGTGCTGAGAGAAAGCACGTCCGCTTCGAAGTCGGCCACGACCACGGCGGACAAGGATCAGGAGACGAAAGTAGCCAACCCGACCTTCTTCGGCGCCAGCCCGCAATTCAACCTGCCTGGACTGATACCGCTCGACAGCAACAAGAACAACAACCTCGAGCAGAACCTGTCGGCAACCCGGGCGTTCAAGGGCGAGGCGGATGCCAGCCAGAGCAACAGCCTGAGCGGTTCTATTACCGTGACCATTGCCGACGTTCTGCACAATGGCAACCTGGTGGTACGCGGCGAGAAATGGCTGACCCTGAACCAGGGCGAA
>CAZMAK010000170.1:0-3243 GCA_964564245.1 uncultured Ectothiorhodospiraceae bacterium
GCGCGCTTGATGCCGTCGACCAGCGATTCGCGGCAGCCGTACAGGTTGTCGAACTTGCTCTTGGTCACCGAGTCATTGACGTTGATGGCCGGGAACGGCAACTCACCGCGTTCCTGCAGCTGGTACAGGCGATGCACGCCGGTGGTGGTCTCCTCGGTCACGCCGCGGATGTTGTTCAGGATCATCGAGTACCAGCCCGGCTGCTTCGCCAGCCGCGCCCGGATGCTCGAGTACAACGCGATCTCTTCCTCGCTGCCGGGATTGTCCAGCAGGGACGGGTCCTGTTCGGCCTTTGCGCCCAGCATGACCAGCAGGGTGGCGTCCCCGCCATCGTCCAGGATCATGTTCGGTGTGCCGCCGTCGTGCCATTCGAGGATGCGATGGGTGAAGTTCCAGTATTCATCCAGTGACTCGCCCTTGAAGGCATACACCGGGACGCCGCTTTCCGCGATCGCGGCGGCGGCGTGGTCCTGGGTGGAGAAGATGTTGCACGATGCCCAGCGCACCTCGGCGCCCAGTTCCACCAGGGTCTCGATCAGTACCGCGGTCTGGATGGTCATGTGCAGGCTGCCGGCAATGCGTGCGCCGCTGAGTGGCTTGTCCCTGCCGTATTTTTCGCGCAGTGCCATCAGTCCCGGCATTTCGGTTTCGGCGATGGCGATTTCCTTGCGCCCCCAGCCGGCCAGCTGGATGTCGGCGACGTGGAAGTCGGTGGTGGTGTGTGCGGCGGGTTGTATGGACATCGAGTACCTCGTGGATGGATTAGCGGAGGCCGGCGGCGTCACGCAATGTTTCCGCCATGTCGGTCGCCTCCCAGGTGAAGTGGCCGCCGGTGCGGCCGAAATGCCCGTAGGCGGCGGTAGCCAGGTAACCTGGCCTGAGCAGGTCGAGCATGCTGACCAGGCCGCGCGGGCGCAGGTCGAAGTGCTCGCGCACCAGCTGCACGAGGCGTGGCTCGTCCAGTTTGCCGGTGCCGAAGGTGTTGAGACTGATGGAGGTGGGTTCCGCCACACCGATGGCGTAGGACACCTGGATCTCGCAGCGTTCCGCGAGTCCGGCAGCGACGATGTTCTTGGCGACATAGCGTGCGGCATAGGCGGCCGAGCGGTCGACCTTGCTCGGGTCCTTGCCGGAGAATGCACCGCCGCCATGCCGGGCCATGCCGCCGTAGGTATCGACGATGATCTTGCGCCCGGTCAGGCCGCAGTCTCCCATCGGACCGCCGATGACGAAGCGCCCGGTCGGGTTGATGTGGATGTTTTCCTGTTTGCACTGGTCGAGCCATCTGGCCGGGATCACCGGCTGGATGATCTCGTCCATGACCGCCTCGCGGATCGCCTTGAGGCTGATATCCGGGTGATGCTGGGTCGAGAGCACGATGGCCTCGATACCCACCGGTTTGTCGTTTTCGTAGCGGAACGTCAGCTGGCTCTTCGCGTCGGGGCGCAACCACGACAGCGTACCGTTCTTGCGGACCTCGGCCTGGCGCTTGACCAGCAGGTGTGCATAGGTGATCGGTGCCGGCATCAGCACGTCGGTCTCGTTGGTGGCGTAGCCGAACATCAGACCCTGGTCGCCGGCACCCTGCTCGTGGTCCCCGGTTTCATCGACACCCATGGCGATGTCCGGTGACTGCTTGCCGATGGCGTTCAGCACTGCGCAGGATTCCCAGTCAAAACCGATTTCCGAACTGTTATAGCCGATCTCGCGCACGGTCTTGCGTACAATGGACTCCAGGTCCACCCAGGCCGAGGTGGTGACTTCTCCGGCGATCAGCACCATACCGGTCTTGACCAGGGACTCCACGGCGACGCGCGCCCGGGTATCCTGCTCCAGGATGGCATCCAGCACGGCATCCGAAATCTGGTCGGCGACCTTGTCGGGATGGCCCTCGGACACGGATTCTGAGGTAAATATATGAAAATTCGACATAATTTAAACTAACAGGGTGAGATGAACCGGCAAGTTTACCCTACGTAAGTGATATTTTCATCCGGCCCCGGCTCGCATAGAGTTAGTTCCGGTTCTCGACAGGAGTCGGCCCATGGCACGTATGGAAACCCCGGTTTGCGAATTCGGCACACCCGCGCCGGATTTCGACCTGCCCGGCGTGGATGGCCAGTACTGGACACTGGCCGATTGTGCCGGACCTCGCGGCCTGCTGGTCATGTTCATCTGCAACCATTGCCCGTTCGTGCAGGCGGTGCGTGAACGGCTGGTGCGGGATACCCGGGAACTGCGTTCGCTGGGTATATACAGTGTGGCAATCATGTCCAATGACAGCATGCAGTATCCCGAGGACAGCTTTGCCAGCATGCAGACCGTGGCGCGCGAGTTCGACTTTCCGTTTCCCTACCTGCTGGACGAGACCCAGCAGGTGGCACACGCCTATGGCGCGGTCTGTACTCCGGATTTCTTCGGTTACAATCGCGAACTGCAGCTGCAATACCGCGGGCGGCTGGATGCCAGCGGGATGCAGCCCGCTGCACCGGATGCGCGGCGTGAGCTGTTCGAGGCGATGCGAGCGGTTGCACAGACCGGCCAGGGCCCGGAACAGCAGATTCCGAGTGTCGGCTGCTCGATCAAGTGGCGCGAGCCGGCCGGTACCTGATCGCGGGCAGAGCCCATAAGTTAATGTTATACAGCAATAAAACAATAACTTAGCGTAATGCGCAGAATTTCCCGGCTATTGCTGTATGAAGAAAACTAGGGGAAAATAGCGCGCCTTGCCTGACGGCACGGACCAGTCGACCGGTGTGCAGACCAAGCGACCGGCCAGGCCAGCGAATCAATTGCTTGATTGCCTCGGTGCGTTGAACCGGCACTGGAGGCTTTTTTTGTCGCTGATCACGGGAACTCACGACATGACGAGTGTCCTGGATCAATACTCGATGCCGGCGGAGCTGCTATGACAACGAATTTACAGAATACATTTTCAGAACAGGAGACAAACATGGCCAAGCGTAGAGATCTAGCCAACGCCATCCGGGCCCTCAGCATGGATGCCGTGCAGAAGGCCAAGTCGGGCCATCCGGGTATGCCCATGGGCATGGCCGATATCGCCGAGGTGCTGTGGAATCACAACCTCAGGCACAATCCGGCCAACCCGAAGTGGTTCGACCGTGACCGCTTCGTCCTGTCCAACGGCCATGGTTCGATGCTGTTGTACTCGCTGCTGCACCTGACCGGCTACGACCTCACCATCGACGACCTGAAGAACTTCCGGCAGTTGCATTCCCGGAC
>CAZMAK010000171.1:0-3199 GCA_964564245.1 uncultured Ectothiorhodospiraceae bacterium
ACCCACGCCCCTGGAAGCCGACAAAGACCGGCCGGCCGCCTCCCTTCTCGTCAGAACGGGAAATGTTGATGCACACCCGCCCCCCATGCGGCTTGCTCGGGTCGTCCTTGTGGATGCTGGCCGAGGCAGAAGCGTTCGGCTGATTGGTGCGCTGCTGCTCGGGCGCGGGCTCGGGAGGCGTGACCAGCAGGATACCCTGCGCCATGGCGGAATCCAGGATGCGCTGGCGCATCGTCTCCAGCGTCATGGTGCCGGAGAGCGCCAGACCCAGGTTGTCACGGGCGAAGAGTTTGAGAGCACCCTTGTCGGCGCTCTGGATATCGAAATTCAGTTCTTTGTTGCTGCTCATAAGTATCTCCTGTCACCCCGCCGGAGCGGGGATATTGGATGGTCCGACGTCTCACGACGTTGGGAAAATAGCGGGGCCGGAGCCCCGCCGTGGTACTACGCGGACGCCGGTACCCGGCAAATGTCCTTGAAGGTTGAAGTGACGCCGCTCGCCGCGGTGGACGTGGTGCCAAGGACGAAGTTGGAGCCGCTGGCATTGACCACCTTGAGCATACCGAACGGGCAGACACTGGCGCTGGACGGCGCCGGCACATCGGCCGACTTGGTCCCGGCAGTGATATCGGCCGTAAGCACCTGCTCGCCGGCGGATACCGTGTAGTTGCCGGAGGCATCGACCTCGAAGATGAATACCTGGGTATACCCGGTGGCAAGCGCATCCGGAAGATCGGAGATTTCCGCACTGATGTCGATAGCGGCATCAATGGCCAGAGTGTATCCCACTCCGCCGATGAAATAGCTGGCGGCCGCGGTGGTCTGGACATCGTTGGCGTTGGCATCCACGGAAAAGCCGACCTTGCCGGCACAGAACGTGCCAAGCAGCTGGCGCAGTGTGTTGTGCTGTACGTCTTTCAGAGTTGCATTCATTTCAGTTACCTCATGACGGGGTGAGAAACCCGCCCCGGCGATGGCCGCCGGGACAGGGTGATTACTGCACTACAGAACGGTATGCAGCGAGCTGGCGGCGACCTCGATACGCACCAGCCATGCCTCGTTCAGGATGACGGCGGTAAAGTAGGTTTTCCAGCTCACGTAACCGCGCTGACCCAGCGGGTCGGACTTGGACGGCACACCCGGATTCAGCACCATCGGATGAATAGCGCCGGCACCGCGCAGCGGCACGACACCATAGGCTTCCTTGGCGATGATGACGATCGGGTACACGTCTGCGGACGCCCCGGAGGTGGACAGCACATTGGTCGGCGTACCACCGGCATCCCGGAACGGCTCCAGCAACGGAGTCAGGATGTAACGGACCGTTTCCACCTTGCCAACTTCGTATGGCAGCGGCTTCATCGAACCGTACTTCTCCGTCGGCACGAAGCCCGGGATATCACGCACATCCGAATCCAGGTCGGTATGACCGAAGGCCAGATAGGCGGCGTCCACCGGCTCCGTACCGTACTGCACGGTGGAGTTCATCCGGCTGGTGATCGGCTTTCCACGCTGCGCTTTCAGGAAGCGGGTGGCGGACCGCTGGGCGGCCAGGGTGATCGGATCATTGACGTCGGTGCGCGCCGTGTCGGCGGTTGCGGCGTAAATGACGTTGGTGCCGGCCTTGATGGCACCCCAGGTCACCATCTCGATGGTTTCCGCCGCCTGTTCGCCAGACAGCATGGACGCATCCTTGAGGACCGGATCCTCTGCCAGGTCGTTGACCTTGTCGGTGATTTCGCACACATCGCCATACTGGCCGAGGGTTGCGGGAACATCCTCGTAGGTCATCTTGTGGCTGGTCGGAGTAACACCTTCCGACAGCTGCGTGGTGCTGACCGTGAACGGAATCGGACGACGGAACTTGACGTTGTCGGCCTTGTTACGCGGCAGCGGTTTGGGCTGGCCATAGTCGGCCAGAACGATGATGGGGCGGGCATGTTCCAGCATCTGCACCGCAGCATAGGCCGCGGTACGCTGGTTAATGTCGCCGTAGCTTGAACCAGACATAATTACCTCGCTCTACGTCTCACGACGTTGAATGGTGGTTACGGATAGGGTTTAACGCGCTGCCTCGCGCTTCGCCTTGTCCGCAAAGGCATTGAAAGCAGCATCGTATTCTCCGGGGGCGTCCGCATTGCCGCCGATCCCTGATCGGTGGCTGGTTACGTCGTCGCCGGATTCGAGCTGCTGTCTGCGTCTGCGAGCCAATTCGTCAGCATTGGGGTCTGCCGTTTTTTCACCGCCAGGGGCGGCATTGAACTTGTCCATCTTTCCAGTAGCCGTCAAATACCGGTCAAATGCCTGTATCAGGGACGCCGCGTCATCCACGTTGTCGCTGCTGGCATAGGCCTGAATGGCCGGGTCCTGGTATTGAATCCACTCCAGATACTCGGGGGACCTGACACGGTCACGCCAGCCCGTATATTTGGAGTCCAGCTTGTCATAGCCGGCTTTCTTCTCCCGCTCTTCCATGCGATCCAGGAGCGGGGCCGCCGCGTCGAGACGCGCCAGCCGCTTGTTGACTTCGCCGGTAATCCCTTCGAGGCGGGCGTTGATAACGCCGGCCATTTCCGGGTATTCCTGGGCAAAGTCCTTCCACGCTTCGTCGGACGCCATCGCGTCGGACAGTTGCTGTGACGTCGGGCCGGCAGCTCCGCCTTCCTGACGATCACGTTCCAGCTGGTTCACCTTCTGCTGCAGGGCTGACAGCCTTCCGCTGTCGCTCCGCGCACGGTGCACCAGATTTTCGTTCTCTTTCCGCAGTGTCTCGATCTGCTCCAGGACCTTCGGATCCAGCCCTGCATACAGGTCATCTTCATGTGAGGGAGGCGTTTCGGCAGGAGTTTCGGCAGGCTTTTCAGTCTTTCCGGCCTCGGCCTCTTCCTCGGCAACTACTGTCTTGCCGTCCTGCAGTTCTTCTCCCTTCGGTTCCGGCTCTGCGCCGGACATCTCACCAAAGGATTCGAGGAATTCCTTGTCATCCGAATCTTGATTATCAGACATTGCACTTCTCCAGCAATGGCCGTCCCACGATGGGAGGACCGGGAACTTGTCGCCTCACGGCGAGTGATTAGGCTGCTACCTTATACAACCAGATATCAGGAGATCGCTTCAGTAAAAAGAAATCCTGACTGTACAAAAATTAAAATGATCAGTATCAACAGTAACCTTTTTTCCCTGCGAGTAGGCTTGCCAG
>CAZMAK010000172.1:0-3183 GCA_964564245.1 uncultured Ectothiorhodospiraceae bacterium
TGTCCAGCGCCGACGGCAGCCGGAAGCCGTATTCCACCAGGTTCTCCTTGCGCGAACGGTCGCCGCGGTACATGCCGCCCAGTTGCGGGACGGTCACGTGTGACTCGTCGATCACCAGCAGCGCGTTGGCCGGCAGGTAGTCGAACAGCGTCGGCGGCGGCTCACCCGCATTGCGCCCGGACAGGTAACGCGAATAGTTCTCGATGCCGGAACAGTAGCCCAGCTCCTGCATCATCTCGAGGTCGAACAGGGTGCGCTGCTCCAGCCGCTGCGCCTCGACCAGCTTGTTGAGGTCGCGCAGCTGCTCCAGCCGCTCCCGCAGCTCGATCTTGATCTGGTCGACGGCGCCGAGGATGACCTCGCGCGGGGTGGCGTAGTGCGTTTTCGGGTAGATGGTCACCCGTGGCACGCGCCGGTTCACCTCGCCGGTGAGCGGGTCGAACCAGGCAATCGAGTCGACCGTGTCGTCGAACAGCTCGATGCGCACCGCCTCGCTGTCGGATTCTGCCGGGTAGATGTCGATCACCTCGCCGCGCACGCGGTAGGTGGCACGGTGCAGGTCCAGTTCGTTGCGCGTGTACTGCAGTTCGGCCAGCCGCCGCAGGATCATGCGCTGGTCGACCCGGTCGCCGCGCACCACGTGCAGCAGCATCTTCAGGTAGGCGTGCGGATCGCCCAGGCCGTAGATGGCCGACACGGTGGCGACGATGATGGCGTCCGGACGCTCCAGCAGGGCCTTGGTCGCAGACAGCCGCATCTGCTCGATGTGCTCGTTGATCGAGGCGTCCTTTTCGATGTAGGTGTCGGAGGCAGGCACGTAGGCCTCGGGCTGGTAGTAATCGTAGTAGGAAACGAAATACTCCACCGCGTTGTCCGGGAACAGCTCGCGCATCTCGCCGTAGAGCTGCGCGGCCAGCGTCTTGTTGGGCGCCAGTACCAGCGTCGGGCGCTGCACCTGCCGGATCACGTTGGCGATGGTGAAGGTCTTGCCGGAGCCGGTCACACCCAGCAGGGTCTGGTGCGCCAGGCCGTCCCGCAGGCCTTCCACCAGCGCGGCAATCGCCGTTGGCTGGTCACCGGCCGGCTCGACGTCCGCCCTGAGCTGGAATAGTTCGTTCACGGGTATGTTCTATCGCTGCACTTTGAGTATGATTACCGGGCCAGTCACCTACCAGGAAACCGTCGTGGACAATCTCAGGCTTGCCGACCGCGTGCACCGGGTCAAACCGTCACCCACCCTGGCCGTGACCGCGCGCGTCGCGGAACTGCGTGCCGCCGGCAAGGACATCATCGGACTCGGCGCCGGTGAACCGGATTTCGGCACGCCCGACCACATCCGCGAGGCCGCCATCCAGGCCATCCGCGACGGCTTCACCCGCTACACCGCCGTCGACGGCACGCCCGCCCTGAAGCAGGCCATTATAGCCAAGTTCCGGCGCGACAACGGACTGGACTACCGGCCGGACCAGATCCTGGTCTCCTGTGGCGGCAAACAGAGCTTCTTCAACCTGTGCCAGGCCTACCTGGACAGTGGTGACGAGGTCATCATCCCCGCGCCCTACTGGGTATCCTACCCGGACATGGTACTGCTGGCCGACGGCACGCCCGTGATCCTGCCGACCGGTGTCGACACCCGCTTCAAGGTCACCGCCGACCAGCTGGATTCCGCGATCAACGCGCGTACCCGCATCGTGGTGATCAACAGCCCGTCCAACCCGACCGGCGTCGCCTACAGCAAGGCGGAACTGGCCGCGCTGGGCGAGGTGCTGCGCCAGCACCCGCAGGTGCTGATCGCCACCGACGACATGTACGAGCACATCCTCTGGACCGATGAACCGTTCAGCAACATCCTGAACGCCTGCCCGGACCTGTACGAACGCACCATCGTGCTGAACGGTGTGTCCAAGGCCTACGCCATGACCGGCTGGCGCATCGGTTACGCCGGCGGCCCGGCGCCGCTGATCAAGGCGATGAAAAAGATCCAGTCGCAGAGCACCTCCAACCCGACCTCGATCTCGCAGGTCGCGGCACAGGCGGCGCTTGAGGGTGACCAGTCCTGCATCCAGCCCATGCTGAAGGCCTTCCACGAGCGCCACGATTTTGTGGTGGCCGAACTGAACAAGCTGCCGGGCGTGACCTGCCTGCCGGCGGACGGTACCTTCTACTGTTTCCCGCGGGTACAGGACGTGATCGACCGTCTGGACGAGATCCACGACGACGTGCAGCTGAGCGAACACCTGCTGGAGACCGCCGGCGTGGCACTGGTGCCCGGCTCCGCCTTCGGCGCACCGGGTTACATCCGCTTCTCCTTCGCCACCAGCCTGGAGATTCTCACCGAGGCACTCTCGCGCCTGCGCAAGGCGCTGACCGCCTGATCCCGTCCTGTCCGACACGCCCGGCCGGCATGATGTGCTGACCGGCCGGAAGCTGCTGCGCCAGACTGTTTCGCAAGGAACCCGGCTGGAAGACGGACAGGAACAGGATGGAACGACAGCGGCACAGAGACCACTCACCGGATGCACTCACCTCCGGAGGCTTCACCCTGATCGAACTGCTGGTCACGCTGGCCGTCGCCCTGATCCTGGGCGTGCTATCGGCCGAGGCCCTGCCCCGGGTCGTGCAGGAATCGCGCATGGTCAGCGAGGTCAACCACTTCGTCACGGCCCTGCACCTGGGCCGCAGCGAGGCCGTGCTGCAGGGCCGCCGCGTGGTGCTGTGCCCGAGCGCAGACCAGGCACACTGCGGCAACAGCCAGGACTGGCCTGAAGGCTGGCTGCTGTTTGCCAGCGACGACCGCGAACACGACCCGGACGAGCCGGTCCTGCAGGCCGCGGCCCGAATGGGCAACGGGATCGGCATGCGCTCCGGCAACTCCCGCAAGCGTATCGTGTTTCAGCCCGATGGCAGCGCCGGCGGCAGCAACAGCTCGTTCACCTTCTGCGAGGCGCACCAGCGCGCCCGCCCCCGGGTGGTCTGCCTGTCCGGCACCGGCCGCCCGCGCATCAGCGGCCACCGCTGCGACGGCACCCCGATCCATTGCCCGTGAGGCCGGAAAGTTGGGGGATTCCGCTAACGCGTTGACCAAAAACCCGGAAAGCCGGTATGATGCGCGGCTCCAAAGCTTCTCTGATCCCCGGTAGCTCAGTCGGTAGAGCGGGTGACTGTTAATCACTAGGTCGGCGG
>CAZMAK010000173.1:0-3181 GCA_964564245.1 uncultured Ectothiorhodospiraceae bacterium
TCGACCCGAAGGCGCGCAGGTTCCTGGAGGAGGAGATGGAGAAGTTCTTCTTCGGGGACGGCAGCAACGTGCCGGGCGGTTTTGTCATGCCGGGCAAGCGCGGGTGAGACGGCCTGATATTCAGCCTGTGCCGGTAGTCGTGCACTCGCAGTCCCGCGAAAGCAGTCCGTACTAGATGAAAGGTATCATCCTCGCCGGCGGCAGTGGCACGCGGCTCTACCCGCTGACGCGTGCAGTCAGCAAGCAGCTGATGCCGGTGTACGACAAGCCGCTGATCTACTATCCGCTGTCCACGCTGATGCTGGCCGGCATCCGCGAGATCCTGCTGATCTCCACGCCGCAGGACCTGCCGAACTTCCGCCAGTTGCTCGATGACGGCCGCCAGCTTGGCCTCGATATCCACTATGCGGAACAGGCCAGCCCGGGCGGGCTGGCCGAGGCCTTCCTGATCGGCCGGGAGTTCATCGCGGACCAGCCGGTCTGCCTGATCCTGGGGGACAACATCTTTTACGGCCACGGCCTGTCCGGCGTACTGCAGCGCGCCGCCCGCCTGACCCGTGGTGCGACCGTGTTTGCCTATCGCGTGCGCAACCCGGAGCGCTACGGCGTGGTGGAATTCAGCAAGGACGGCAGCGTGCTGGGGATCGAGGAAAAGCCCGCCCGGCCCCGCTCGAATTTCGCAGTGACCGGGCTGTACTTCTACGATGCCCGGGTGGCCGGCATTGCCGCCGGGCTGCAACGGTCGGCGCGCGGCGAGCTGGAGATCACCGACGTGAACCGGGCCTACCTGCAACAGCAGTCGCTCAGCGTGGAACGGCTGGGACGCGGTACCGCGTGGCTGGATACCGGCACGCACGAATCCCTGCTGCAGGCGGCCACCTACATCGAGGCCATCGAACAGCGCCAGGGCCTGAAGGTGTCCTGTATCGAGGAGATCGCCTTCCGTATGGGCTATATCGACGCCGCGCAGCTGGAGCGGCTGGCCGAGCCGCTGGCGAATAGCGGCTACGGCCAGTATCTTCATGACATCCTGAAAGAACAGTAATGCCGGCATGAAAGTCACCCCGACCGCGCATCCCGAGGTGCTGCTGATCGAGCCTGCGGTGTTCCGCGATGCGCGCGGCTATTTCCTGGAGACGTTCCACGCGGACAGGTATCGTGCCGCCGGCCTGCCGGTCGACTTTGTCCAGGACAATCACTCGCACTCCAGCGCCGGCGTGCTGCGCGGCCTGCACTACCAGTTGCGCCACCCGCAGGGCAAGCTGGTGCGCGTGGTGACCGGCCGCGTGTACGACGTGGCCGTGGACATCCGCCGGGGATCGCCCCGCTTCGGGCAATGGACCGGCATCGAGTTGTCGTCCGACAATCACCGCCAGCTCTACGTGCCGCCCGGTTTTGCGCACGGGTTCTGCGTGCTCAGCGAGACCGTGGACTTCCTGTACAAATGTACCGACGTGTACGTGCCGGGCGACGAATACGGCATCGCCTGGAACGACCCGGAGCTGGGGATCGACTGGCCGGTCGTCGACTACGTGCTGTCCGACAAGGACCGGGTACTGCCGCGGCTGCGCGACAGTGCGAACCTGCCCGAGTACCGGGCCGGCGCATGAAGATCCTGGTCACCGGTGGCAGCGGCCAGCTGGGCCGCGAGGTGCTGAAACGGTTGCGCGGCAGTACACATACCGTCATTGCACCGGCACGCGCCGAGCTGGACCTGCTGCAGCCGGAGCGCATCGGCGCCGTGATCGACCGGTATCGTCCCGACCAGGTGATCCATTGTGCCGCCTACACCGCCGTCGATCGCGCAGAGAGCGAGCCGCAGACCGCGTACACCGTCAACCGCGATGCCTCCGCAGCCCTGGCAAAGGCGGTGGCACAAACCGGCGGGCGCATGCTGTGCATGTCGACCGATTTTGTCTTCGACGGGAAACAGTCGCGCCCGTATACCGAAGACGATGCGCCGGCCCCGCTGGGCGTGTACGGTCGCAGCAAGCGCGAGGCCGAGCTGGCGGTACTCGCCGCGCTGCCACAGGCAGTGGTGCTGCGGACTGCCTGGGTGTATGGCGCGCACGGGCATAATTTCGTCAAGACCATATTGCGTGTGGCCGGCGAGGGCAAACCGTTACGCGTGGTGGATGACCAGCTTGGCACGCCGACCTGGGCGGCGGATATCGCACGGGTCATCATGCTTCTGATCGCGACCGATGCCCGCGGTATCCTGCACTACACCAGTGCCGGCCAGACCAGCTGGCACGGGTTCGCCACGGCGATCCTCGACGAGGCGCACGCGCTGGGATTCGCACTCAGGACGCGCGAGGCGGTGCCGATCCCGACTTCCGCCTATCCGTTAGCGGCGACACGCCCTGCCTGCTCGGTGCTGGACACCGGCCGGATCGAACGGCTTTTGTCACTGTCCATTCCGTACTGGCGCGACAGCCTGGTACAGATGCTGAAGGAGCTACGCGCATGTGCAGACTGCTGATCACGGGGGGGGCCGGCTTCATCGGTTCCAACTTCGTGCGCTACTGGCTGGAACGCCATCCACAGGACCGTGTGGTCAACCTCGACCTGCTTACCTATGCCGGCAACCTCGAGAACCTGGCCGATATCGAGACAGTGGAACGCTACCGTTTCGTGCACGGTGACATCGGCGACCAGTCGCTGGTCGAAGCGGTGCTGCGGGAGGAGGGCATCGACACGGTGGTCAACTTTGCCGCCGAGTCACACGTGGACCGTTCCATCCTCGGGCCGGCCGCGTTCATCGCCACCAATATCAACGGCACCTTCGCGCTGCTGGAGGCGGCACGCAGCGTCTGGGGCGACGGTCGCGACGGGCAACGTTTCCTGCACGTGTCGACCGACGAGGTGTACGGCAGCCTGGCGCCGGACGCCCCGCCCTTTACCGAGGGGCACCGCTACGCACCGAACAGCCCCTACTCGGCCTCCAAGGCCGCGTCCGATCACCTGGTGCGCGCCTATGGCAAGACCTACGGCCTGCCGGTGCTGATCACCAACTGCTCGAACAACTACGGACCGTACCAGTTTCCGGAGAAGCTGATCCCGCTGGTGATCCTGAACGCACTGGAGGGCAAGCCGATCCCCGTCTACGGGGACGGGCAGCAGGTACGCGACTGGCTCTACGTCGAGGATCACTGCAGTGGCATCGACGCCGTGCTCGGCG
>CAZMAK010000174.1:0-3153 GCA_964564245.1 uncultured Ectothiorhodospiraceae bacterium
GCACCGGAGTGGGACGGCAGTGGTGTCAGATCACGTTTCCCGCTGATATGTGCAACAAATCAGCCCCGGCACCTGATCGATGATACTGTTTTGACGCCCTGGCAATTACTCGAGCGCGCCGCTGTGCCGGATGACAGTAGTGAACTGCGTCTGTATCAGCGAAATCACGAGTTTTCAATTCGTGTCGCCGGGCGCGGTGAGTTGATGAACAGCCGGACACACGGGTCCGAGGATGCATTGGCACAGCAGACCTGTGCGCGTCTGGCAAACCTTGATCGGGTGCGGATGCTGATTGGTGGTCTGGGCATGGGCTTTACGCTGGCCGCTGCATTGCAACAGCTGGGCGCACAGGCGCAGGTGCAGGTGGCGGAACTGGTGCCGGCCGTAGTGGACTGGAATCGTGGCGCGCTGGGTATGTGTGCCGGTTTCCCGCTCGATGATCCACGCGTGCACGTGCTCAGCGGCGATGTATCAGATGTATTGCGCGCTGCATTGCAGGCCTTTGACGCAATCCTGCTGGATGTCGACAACGGGCCAGAGGGGTTGACCCGCAAGGAGAACAGCTGGCTGTATTCCATCGAGGGATTGCGGGTCGCCCGGGCGTCATTGCGTCTGCAGGGCATTCTTGCCGTATGGTCGGCCGGACCGGCTGCGGATTTCCGGCGACGCCTTGACAGGGCCGGATTTGCCGTGGAAGAAATCCGTGTACATGCGCATGGCACCCGGGGTGCGCGACATGTAATCTGGCTGGCAAGGCGTGAATCTGAATAAAGCAACCGGGTTCCGATCAACGGGGATGGAGGATATAAATTCCCTTGCTTACCCATCCATTACGGAGCATCACAAACGGGCTCCCGGAGGGAGAGGGCGTATGCGGGACAACAGTGATCCGGCCACTGATATTTGTGTTGAATCGCACGCGCGATCTTCGTAACCTTTGCCCGTGGTGTCGTGGTCTGTGAATGAACCACACGGGGGGCTGAATCCATGTCGAACATGATCCTGCTCGGTACGCGCAAGGGCACCGTGATATTCGATCGGTCCAATGGGGCCTGGCGACCTCGCCCGATCGCGCACGAGGGTATACCCGTGTGCTATGCAGCGCGCGATCCGCGTGACGGCACCTTGTGGTCATCCCTGGACCATGGCCATTGGGGGCCCAAGCTGTCGCGTTCGCGTGATGGCGGTGCGACCTGGGAAGATGTACTGTCCCTGAAGTACCCGCAAGGTGCGCGCTACATCGTCAAGGTCCTGCCTGCGCCCGACTTTGACCCGGAGGCACCGGCCGGCAAACCCGAGTACGCAGCCGCGACGGTCTACAAGATCTGGAATCTTGCGTTCGGCCGTGCCGACCAGCCGGGCAGGCTATATGCCGGCACGATCCCCGGCGGCCTGTTCGTCAGTGAAGATGGCGGCGATAGCTGGACACTCAACCGGCCACTGTGGAATCACGAGAGTCGCGGTGGTGATCTGTTTGCCGGCGATGCGACCAGTGAGAACCGCTGGCAGGGTACACCGGCGAGTGTCGACTACGGGGTGTTCGAACCGGGTATTCATTCGATCATCGTCGACCCGCGCGATCCGGACCATCTCCACGTCGCCGCATCCTCGGCCGGGGTGATCGAGACCACCGATGGCGGCCGGACATGGCAAGGCCGTAACCACGGCATGCTGAATGACTATATGCCGGACCCGCAAGCGGAGTGGGGTCACGATCCGCATTTCGTGACGGCCTGTGCCGGGCAGCCGGATCATCTCTGGCAACAGAACCACTGCGGAGTGTTCTACAGTGAGGATGGTGCGCAGCACTGGCGCAAGGTCAGCATGCCGGACGCGGGCGTGCATTTCGGTTTTCCGGTCGCGGTTGACGCACAGGACGGGCGTACTGCATGGGTCGTGCCTGCCCGCGCGGATTCGGAGCGCATGGCGATCGATGGCGGCCTGTTCGTTGCACGGACGTCCGATGGCGGACAGTCCTGGCAGGCATTTCGTGAGGGCCTGCCACAGGTCAATGCCTACGATATCGTTCTCAGGCACAGCCTCGATGTGGCCGGTGACACCCTGTGTTTCGGCAGCACGACCGGCAACGTCTACCTGTCGGAAGACCGTGGCGAGTCCTGGCGATGCCTGGGCAATAATTTTCCACCGGTGTACTCGGTCCGGTTCGGGTGAACCGCATGCCCACGGTTACCATGACCAGCCACCTGTACCGGTTCTTCCCGGTTCTCGGGAATCGCTCAATCACGGTGCCGGCAGGCTCGGTCGCCGAGGTGCTGCGCGAGGTGGACGCTATCGCTCCCGGCTTTACCGACTACGTGCTTGACGAACAGGGTTCGCTGCGCCGGCATGTCATGCTCAGTATCAATGACTCGTTGGTACTCGACAGAACAACACTGACAGACCGTGTACCGGATAACGGGACCCTGTACATCTTCCAGGCGCTGAGCGGGGGGTAACCGTTACGTGGATGCAATCAGAACACGGGAGCGGACCGCTGCGTAGCGGCCTTGTAGCTCCAGCCGGGAGGCAGGATGCCGTGATCGGCCAGCATGAGGGGAGCGAGTTCAGGCAGTTAACCGGATCTGGTCCCGTCGCACCGGCGCACTCGGCTGCGGCTCCTGCTTCGCTCCCGGCTCGGGCGTCCTGCTTCGCTCCCTGGACCCGTACCGCCTGCATCCCTGCAGGCGTCCCGGAGGGAGAGTGTGTTTCGGGACAACAGTGAACCGGTCCCTTCGTTGTGACCGCCTGATCGCATGATCCATCGAGTCACCAGCCTCTTTCCCCTCTGGGCCGTGCTGTTCTCGGCGCTCGCCTGGGGGATGCCGTGGCTGTTTGCCGGGCTGAAGCCGGCGATCGTCCCGCTGCTGGGCGTGGTGATGTTCGGCATGGGAATGACCCTGACCTGGAGCAACTTCGCCGAGGTGCTGAAAAGACCGGGTGTCGTGGGACTGGGTGTGTTTCTGCAGTACCTGGTGATGCCGCTGGCGGCCTGGCTGGTAGCCAGGCTGCTGGGCCTGCCACCCTACCTGATGGCGGGCCTGGTACTGGTCGGCGCCTGTCCCGGCGGTACGGCGTCGAATGTGGTCTGTTATCTGGCACGGGGCGATGTCGCACTCTCGATCACCCTCACCACCGCCTCCACGCTGCTGGCGA
>CAZMAK010000175.1:0-3143 GCA_964564245.1 uncultured Ectothiorhodospiraceae bacterium
GCGCGACAACGAGGTGCAGCGCGCCGAGATCCGCCGCATGACCGTCATCGAGTACGACCCGTCCGCCAGGCAGGCCCAGGAGTACCGTGACCTGGCACAGAAGATCATCAACAACACGAATTTCGTGATTCCGACGCCCATCACCATGGACGCGTTGGAAGAACTGCTGATGGAATTCGGCCTGATGGACGAGGAAGACGAGAGCATCATCGGCCAGAAGGCGGTCGCGGAGGCCTGAGTGTAAACGGTGCCGGCCGTCCGCGGCCGGCACCGGCCCTGAATCTGTTTACCCAACTGCCGTCCACGGATTAGTGGCGGCACCAGAGGAGAAACGTCATGACCAGCATGACACGTGAAGAGACCGAGGCCCTCATCCAGGAGGTGCTCGAGGTATATCCGGAAAAAGCGAGAGCGGACCGCGCCAGGCACCTTGCGGTCAACGATCATGAGGTGGAGCAGTCCAAAAAGTGCATCACCTCGAACCGCAAGTCCCTGCCTGGCGTCATGACCATCCGCGGTTGTGCCTATGCCGGCTCCAAGGGTGTGGTGTGGGGTCCGATCAAGGACATGATCCATATCTCGCACGGTCCGGTGGGCTGTGGCCAGTATTCGCGTGCCGGCCGGCGCAACTATTATGTCGGCGTCACCGGGGTGAATACCTTCGGCACCATGAACTTCACCTCGGACTTCCAGGAGAAGGACATCGTGTTCGGCGGCGACAAGAAACTGGACAAGATCATCACCGAGATCGAGGGCCTGTTCCCGCTCAGCAAGGGCGTCTCCATCCAGTCGGAATGCCCGATCGGACTGATCGGCGACGACATCGAGGCGGTGGCGAAGAAGAAGTCCCGGGAACTCGACAAGCCGGTGGTGCCGGTGCGCTGCGAGGGTTTCCGCGGCGTGTCACAGTCGCTGGGGCATCACATCGCCAACGACTCGATCCGCGACTGGGTGATCGGCAACCGCGACGGCGATGACAGCTTCCAGACCACGCCGTACGACGTTTCCATCATCGGCGACTACAACATCGGCGGCGACGCCTGGTCCTCCCGCACCCTGCTGGAGGAGATGGGCCTGCGTGTCGTGGCACAGTGGTCGGGCGACGGCACACTGTCCGAGATCGAGCTGACGCCGAAGGTCAAGCTCAACCTGATTCACTGCTACCGCTCCATGAACTACATCTCCCGCCACATGGAGGAGAAGTACGGTATCCCGTGGGTGGAGTACAACTTCTTCGGTCCGACCAAGATTGCCGAGAGTCTGCGCAGGATCGCCGCGCACTTCGACGACCACATCAAGGCAGGCGCCGAGCGCGTGATCGAGAAGTACCGGGCCGAGTACGAGGCCGTCATCGCCAAATACCGTCCACGCCTGGAAGGCAAGCGCGTCATGCTTTACGTCGGCGGCCTGCGTCCGCGCCACGTCATCGGTGCCTACGAGGACCTGGGCATGGAGGTGGTCGGTACCGGTTATGAGTTCGGCCATAACGACGACTACGACCGCACCATCAAGGAGATGGGTAACGCCACCCTGATCTACGACGACGTGACGGGTTACGAGTTCGAGGAATTCGTGAAACGCATCAAGCCCGACCTCATCGGATCCGGCATCAAGGAGAAATACATCTTCCAGAAGATGGGTATCCCGTTCCGGCAGATGCACTCCTGGGATTACTCGGGTCCGTATCACGGCTACGACGGCTTTGCCATCTTCGCCCGTGACATGGACATGACCCTGAACAATCCGTGCTGGAAGAAGCTCCAGGCACCCTGGAAGCAGGATGCCGCCGGGGAGGCCGGGCGGGTGGCCGTCGGCGCCTGATCGCAGCAGGGCAGACAGGCCGGGACCGGCCTGCATCACACGTCAACCGTTAACGTCCGTCCACAGATTGGTGGCGCGTTGAGGAGATCATCATGAGTCAAACCGTAGACAACATCAAACCCAGTTACCCGCTGTTCCGGGACCAGGACTACAAGACCAACCTGGAGGCCAAGAAGGTGTTCGAGGAACGTCCGCCCATGGACAGGATCATGGAGACGTTCGAGTGGACCACGACGAAGGAATACCAGGAGCTGAACTTCCAGCGCGAGGCGCTGACGATCAATCCGGCCAAGGCCTGCCAGCCGCTGGGCGCGGTGCTGTGCGCGCTGGGCTTCTCGAAGACCCTGCCGTATGTGCACGGCTCGCAGGGCTGCGTCGCCTACTTCCGCACCTACTTCAACCGGCACTTCAAGGAACCGGTATCGTGCGTGTCGGATTCGATGACCGAGGATGCCGCGGTGTTCGGCGGGCAGAAGAACATGTTCGACGGGCTGGCCAATGCAAAGGCAATGTACAAGCCGGACATGATCGCGGTCAGCACCACCTGCATGGCGGAGGTCATCGGTGACGACCTCAACGCTTTCATCAACAACACCAAAAAGGAAGGACATATCCCGGACGACTACCCGGTGCCGTTCGCGCACACCCCGAGTTTCGTGGGTTCGCACACCACCGGCTGGGACAACATGTTCGAGGGCATACTGCGTTACTTCACCCTGAACACCATGGAGGACAAGCAGGTCGGCAGCAACGGCAAGATCAACGTCGTCCCCGGTTTCGAGACTTACCTGGGCAACTACCGCGTCATCCAGCGCATGCTGGGCGAGATGGGCGTTGACTACAGTTTCCTGTGCGATCCGACGGAAGTGCTCGACACCCCGGCCGACGGCGAGTTTCGCATGTATGCCGGCGGCACCACCATGGACGAGGTGAAGGATGCACCCAACGCCATCGACACCCTGTTCCTGCAGCCGTGGCAGTCGGTCAAGTCGAAGAAATTCGTCAAGGGAACCTGGAAGCAGCCGGCGAACGAGGTTGACATCCCGATGGGGCTGGAATCGACCGACAACTTCCTGATGAAGGTGGCCGAACTCACCGGCAAGCCCATTCCCGAGTCACTGGCGAAGGAGCGCGGCCGCCTGGTGGACATGATGACCGACTCGCACGCCTGGCTGCACGGCAGGAAGTTTGCCCTGTACGGTGATGCCGACTTCGTCATGGGCATGACGAAATTCCTGCTGGAACTGGGTGCCGAGCCGACCCATATCCTCTGCAACCACGCCAACAAGCGCTGGAAGAAGGCGGTCGAGAAGATACTGGAA
>CAZMAK010000176.1:0-2938 GCA_964564245.1 uncultured Ectothiorhodospiraceae bacterium
CCCGCATCCGGGTGCGAAATAATGGCGAACGTGCGGCGCCGCTGCGCCTCGTCGGTGATACTGCTCATACTGCCCTGCCGGGGAGTCAAAACGGGTATTTTACCCCAGCAGCGGTTTTTTTGCTCCGCCTAGAGCGCGCTTCCGCTCAGCACCGCGCGCTGCAACAACAGCAGATCGGCGGCATCCAGCTGGCCGTCGTTGTTGATGTCAGCGAGCGCGGACTCCAGCACCGTGGGCGTCAGGGCGCCGGTCACCAAGCGGCTCATGACCACCAGATCGCCGCCATTGAGCTGGCCGTCGGGCGCACCGCGCGGACCGACGTCGCCCTTGTTAGACGCGGTCGGATCCATGCCATAGACATTAACCTCGTCACCATCGCTGACCCCGTCGCCGTCGGTGTCCGGGAGCGTTGGCGCGGTGCCAATATTGAATTCGTCCAGGTTCGACAGGCCGTCGCTGTCGAAATCGCCCGCCGCGGTTTCCGCCAGTGAGCCGAAATGGCTAAACTCCCAGTTGTCGGCGAGCCCGTCGGTATCACTGTCGCCGTTACCGTAAACGGTGACTGTGCGGCTGACGCTGGCGGATTTACCGAGGCTGTCGGTGGCCGTCGCCGTCACCGTGTGCACGCCCTCACTCAGCTGGGTAACGACGTTAGTCCCGCTTCCCAGCGCGCCGTCGACGCTCGACGACCAGCTCAGCGATGCGCCGACATCACCGTCCTCAATATCGCTGGCAGCGGCCTGCAGGCTGACAAAATCTGTGTCCAGGTACTTCGCGGCGTTGGCCGGGCTGCTTACAGTGATCGTGGGCGGATTGTTAAGGGTTACGGTCAGCACAAAACTCTCCGTCGCGCTGCTGGTGGCATCGGAGACGGTCACATCGATGCTCACGTTACCCGAACTCCCGATCTCGGGCGTCAGCGACAGCGTACGTTGCCTGCCGCTACCGCTGAAAGCGAGGCCGGAAGGCGCAACGATGGCAGTATTCGACGACACTGCGCCAAGGTTGAGGTCAGCGAGCGGCGTATCGTTATCCAGTATAAGAATGCCCACCTGGATGGTTTCACCGTCCTGCGCAGCCTGGTCCCCCAACACGGCAATGACCGGGCTGGCATCGGTAATGGTGAACCAGCCGATATCCTTGAGCAGCGGTAGCGCCAGTCCAGGCCCGGTCTTGGGCCCGGTGTCGAAGGGTTCCATCAGTTCGTTGGGCGCCACGGCATTACTGAAATGGGACACCGAGGAGCCCAGGCTCAGTGTGCCGGGTGCATACAGACGGATATGCCCCTGGTTGACGCCCCCGGAGTAGTTGCCGGCCAGGGCGGTGACATTGGCGCCCGTCCAGTGCAGGTCGGCCGTATCGGTAGACGACGTCAGCCGTCCGGTATTGTTCAGCTGGTCCCAGGTCTTGCCGAGGCTGTGATCTTCCAGGTTCAGCATATAGGCATCATTGAAATTGTTGAACTTCGCGCCGGTACTGAGATTGACGAAGGTTTGGAATCCCAGGCCGTGACCGATTTCGTGCAGTACCACAGTCAACAGCTCGATGGTGCTGCCGGCAGGTCGGATGCCGTCCAGGCCGTAATACCAGTTGGTGTTGTTGAGGCAGCTGTTGTTGTTATCGATGTCCGAATTGAACGTGGCAGAGATATCGGCACTGCTGCTCAGGTCACTGCCCGCCCGGCTGTTGGCCAGCGAGGCGGCATACCAGGTATTGCTGAAAGGGGCGTTGGAAAAGTTCCGATGGACGGTGTTGGTGCCCGCCGAGCCGAGCACGGCCTGGGTCGAAGTACAGGTCAGGGGGTTGAACTGCGCCTCAACGGTAATGGTGACGTTGCTGTCAATCACCGCCTCCCAGATCTTGGCGGCGTGCCGGAAGACATTGAGCCGTTGCTCGCCTAGGGTGGCGCCCGGGTTGCCCCCGACCGGCACGGCAGGCGTTGTATCGTTGAAGCCTTCGCCTGGCCCATCCAGGTTGGAGATGACAATTTGCGTGGCCTGCGCGCTAATCTGGCCCAGACTCAACAACAGGGCCATTACCCGACCGGCCGACCTGGCCCTTGCCATCATGGCGCCGGCGGCTCCTTGGGCAAATGCGAATAGTCCGTGATCTGCACGTTGCCATTCTCATCGACGGTCGCTACCGGCGCTGTCTGGAAGCGGTGTTGCAGGTCAACGCTGGTGACGCCGTCTCGGGTTTCCTCCACCAGACCTTCAGACGACGTGTTGAGTGTCTTGCCGAGTGCCTCGCGTATCTCCGGTTCCAGTGGCGGCGGCTGTTCCTGCGCTCGCCCCGCGCCGGAATTGACGTCCGGTTCGTCGGCCGCTGGCGACGCGTGCGCGGCGCCTGGCGCGCGCTGTTGCGACGCCGGCGGAGGCCGGGTTGCCGGCCGTCGGGCGGCCGGGGCTACTATGGGCGAACGTCGGGCAACAGGTGGCCGCGCCGATTCTCGATCGGGGGATGAAGGGAGGTAAAGCAATAACGCAGCCAATGCAACGCCAGCCGCGGCAAGTATTATTTTCTTATGCATTCTTAATGACCTGACCCAACCGTCAGGCACGGTTTCTCTACTACCGATGTTACTATAACACCACCGGCGCAACGCTGTGGATCTGAATATTACATGTTCTATTTCAGTCGATTAGCATATTCGATACCGTGGTGATCACGCCAGGCTAACGGCCAGAAGCAGGGCATCCTCCCGCCCACTTTCCGCTGGGTAGTAGTTGCGGCGTACGCCGATTTCGTTAAACCCCAGTTTTTCGTACAGCCGGATAGCGGGGATGTTGGAGGGACGCACCTCGAGCATGACAATATCGGCGCTGTGGCGGCGCGCCAGCTGCATGAAATGTTTCAGCAACCTGGTGCCGATGCCCTGGCGCTGCGTATCCGGATTAACGGTCAGGTTGAGGATGTGCGATTCCCCGGCGGCCACGCT
>CAZMAK010000177.1:0-2929 GCA_964564245.1 uncultured Ectothiorhodospiraceae bacterium
GCAAGCCCGTGATCACCGCCACGCAGATGCTGGCCTCCATGGAACACAACCCGAAGCCGACCCGCGCCGAGGCCAGCGACGTGGCCAATGCGATCCTCGACGGGACCTCCGCCGTCATGCTGTCGGGCGAGACCGCGGTCGGCAAGTACCCGGTACAGGCCGTCAGTACCATGGCCACTATCGCACGGCGCGCAGAGGCCTCGCTGGGTGAATTCGGCTACCTGCAGCGCATCAGGCCACTGCCCGCGAACGTGGTGACCGAGGCCATCAGCCAGGCCGCGGTCAGCATGTCCGCAAACCTCAAGGCGGCGGCGATCATCAGCCTGACCGAAACCGGTTTCACCTCGCGACTGATCTCCAAGTATCGCCCGGCGGTACCCATTTTCGCCATCACCTCTTCGACCCGGGTCGCGCGCAAGCTGTGCATGAACTGGGGCGTGATTCCCATGCTCTATCACGGTGAGGCATCCGACCGCGCACGACTCACCTTCGCCATCGAACAGGGCAAGTCTCTGGGTTACCTGCTGGACGGCGACATCGTGGTGGCGACGGCCGGCCATCACCAGACGGCCGGCGGCACCGACCTGATCCGCGTCATTACGCTGGAGTCCGAGCCCGATTCTGACTGAATCGCGTACTGCACTCGATCCACCCGTGCACGGTGCATCATCGAGCGACAGGGTGCGCAGGGTGCACCCTGCGCTGCTCAGGAGTACGTAGTAACGCCGGCAATGCACCAACTAGCGCAACTGGATGCTGTAGCTCAGCTCCCCTGGCGCGTTGAACCACGACTGGCGACGTACCTTCAGCGTCACGGTGTCCCCCGGCTGCTTGTCCCACATGGCCAGTCTCAGATCCGTCATGTCATTCACGGCTTCACCATCGATGGACAGGAACCGGTCGCCATGCTTCAGGCCGGCACGGATACAGGGGCTGTCAGGCATGCAGCTGTCGACCGTCGGCACGTCTTTGCCCGTTTCGAGTAACACGCCGAACCTGCCGGTCGGCGGCAGCTCGCGGGACTTCGTCAGCAGGATGTAATTCGCCACCTCCGGTTGCAGGTCACCCTGCCACTCGTTCAGGACAATGGCACTGTCCACCGGCAGGCGGCGCGCGAGCCGGTGCGGGATACCGCTGCCCCAGGCCAGATGGCCGCTGCCTGTCAGCACCACCATCCGCTCCTCCGGGTGGGCAGCCAGCCAGTTCGCCGCCCGTTGCGCCATTCCTTCATCCCACAGGTACTGCACGTCGAGAAAGCGCTCGAAACTGCGCCCGTTGTGCGGGTGGTGTGCAAAGATTTTCTTCAGACGCTGCTCATAGGCCTTGTCGGAACGGTCGATTTCGCCGGGCAGCTGCGCCTGCTCCGCCGCCGTCAGTGACTCAAGACCTGCGCGGGCGACCTTGTCGGTGAGTTCCCCTGGCAGGTTCAGGGCGATCACCGGAACTTGATGCTCGCGGGCAAACCGCAGGATCGGGGCGTACAGCCGGTAATCCATCCGCCAGCGGCTGAAGTACTCGGTCTGGCGCAACATCTCCCGCTCACCCAGGCGACCGGCGATGTAGTCATCGAGTACGTGCTGGAACGGTTGCTGAAAGGCCTCCATGCCGATCGCCAGCCGGGGATGCAACTCATACAGGCGGCGGATGATCTCGAGCTGCGCCAGGTGGTGGCCGAACTGATCGTGTCGCTCGCCGACATACACGACGCGCTTTTGCGACAGGCGCGGGATAATTTCGGCCAGTTCCGGCATGGCGTCGAGATCCAGGACGGGTGTCGCGCAGACAAGCTGTGCATCCGGTTGCGCTGCACGATCCGGCTGGATCAGCGGCATATGAGTGGGAACAGGGTGTCCCGGTACGGCACAGCCGGTGATCAGCAGTGCCGCCAGTACTGCATGGACAAAGACTGCCATGACCCGCGCTCTGTGCCTGTCGTCATTACCTGTTCGCGATACGGACATCGGATTCTCCTGCTTGCCTGCCGAACCGGTTGGAGGCAAACACCCGTTGTTTGCCGTCGTGGAAAACCGCGGATAACCCGGCCGGTTCCGCCACCAGCGGGGGGCGCGGCGCCAGCTGCAGGGTACCGGGCACAACCGGCGCCCCGTCATCCTGCACCACCGTCATCGACAGTGGCGAGTGCATCACCGGCCACTGGCCCTTCAGCACATTGTCCGGCGCCGCCCCGGTAAAGGCCAGATAACTGTACTTGCCGTAATGCGGCAGCTTGCGGCCCAGGCCGGGCAATGCCGCGGCCTGCCTCGCCGCCAGCCAGCCCAGCGCGTGCCCGGGGCTCCCGGCACGCTGTGCCAGCACGACGATGGCATGTTCGTCCCGGTCCAGGCGGGTGCCGGCGATCCGCACGCTGTTGCCCTGACCGGAGAAATCATACTCCGCCAGCGCCTGGCGCAGTGCCGGGCGGAAACGGTTGTCCCAGCCAAACAGCCAGACACTGCGATCCCCGGGGAGTTGCTTGAGGGCACTGTCGCCCGTTACCTCGATCTGTTGCGGTCGACTGTCCTGCCAGTCACGCGCCAGGGCACGATAGGCACTCCGGAGCGCCGCGGGTGCCGCATCCGGCAACACGATCAGCAACCGCCCGTCACCCAGTGCCTGGCTGATGGCCGGCGGGATCTCGTTGCGATCCAGGCGCCGGAACACGTCGAAGCGCGGATCGACCGCGAGCTGCAGCGGCCGCGCCGGCAGGTCCAGTTCAATATTGGTACGCCTTGCGTCGAGCCTCGCCACGGTCTCCCAGGCCTCCTGCCCGCCCTGCAACCGGATGGCCAGCGGCACCTGCAGCTCATAGGGGTCTTCCTGCTGCACCTGCTCGAGCACGGCCGAGAGGTGAAAACCACCAGCCTGCGGCGCGGAATGCACCTGCGACAGGCGCAGTTGCGGCGCCCCGCGGCGTTGTACCCATTGCCGG
>CAZMAK010000178.1:0-2926 GCA_964564245.1 uncultured Ectothiorhodospiraceae bacterium
CGGTATTCGAGGAGGCGCTCGACAGGACGTTGCACCATTACGACGAACCGTTCGGCGATTCGTCCGCCATCCCGACCGGGATCGTGTCGGCAGCCGCCGCTAAGCAGGTAAAGATGGTGCTCACCGGGGACGGTGGTGACGAGGCGCTGTCCGGGTATACCAGCTATCAGGGAGAGAAGTTCTCCGCGTCCTGGCAGAGGCTGCCTGGGTTCCTCCAGGGCGCTGTCCCGGCGCTTGCCGGCGCACTGGGCAGCCTGGTACACGGGAAACTCCGGTACCGCCTGAACCGCGTGCAGAGCGTGACCGCGTCGGCGTCCTGGCCCTTCGAGCGCAGGCTGCTCAACAAGCTGGCCTGGGTACCACCGGATGTTATCAGGTCGCTGCTGGCGACTGCCGGCCCCTTGTACGCAGCGGTAGACTACATCCATGATGTACTTGGACAATGCACCTGTAGCGACCCGTTTTACAGACTGATGTATTTTCATTTTGCAGTTACCCTGCCGGAGGGGATGCTGACCAAGGTGGACCGGATGAGCATGGCGTACTCCCTGGAAACGAGGGTGCCGTTTCTCGACCACCGTATCGTCGAACTGATGGCGGGTGTGGATAAAAACGTGAAGATGCACGGCTACGAGCGCAAGTCCGTGTTGCGGGAGACGGTGGGGAAAAGGCTACCGCAGGATATCCTGCAGGCACCGAAGAAGGGGTTTGCCATACCGCTGAGGGAGTGGTTCAAGGGAGATTCCTTCGACGCACGGCTGTCCGGCATCGATGCGACCGCGCTCGGTCTTTGCGCGGATGTGACCGGCCAAATCATCCGGGACAACAGGGCAGGCAGGAGCGATTACGGAAACTTCATCTGGATGCTTGTGCTGCTGGATCAGTGGCACAAGGGCCTGGCATGAACACGGGCACGGTGGCTCAGGTGACGGAAGAAAACAGAAATCGGTTAAGGGTGTTGATATTTTCGCGTGACCCGAACTGGTTTGGCGGTGTGGTGAACTTTACGGCCCTGCTGATGAAAAGAATAGACCGGCGCGTTGTGTTCGAACACCTCCAGATCGGCCGCCGTCGCGGGCACAAATCCGTATTGCGGAGACTTGTACAGCCTGTACTTGACACGATCGAACTGGTGAAGAGGCTGAGCAGAAACCGGTATGACGTGATTCATATGAATCCCTCCATTAATCGCGCTTCAATCATGAGAGACAGCCTGTTTCTGCTCGTGCTCAGGGCGTTTCGGGTAAACAACCTGTTGATATTCATACGTGGATGGGATGACGATTACTTTGACAGCTTGCGTGGCGGTTTCTTCGGCAGGCAGATCGTGTTCCGCCTGTTCAGACAGGCGGCCAGGATACTTGTGCTCGGGGACCGGTTCAGAAAGGAACTGGTTGCAGCAGGCTTTGATCCCGGCAGGATCGGTATCCTGTCAACCATGTTCGACGGGGAAACCCTGCGGGATGCGCAGCGTCGACGCAGTGATGCAACCATACAGCTGCTGTTTCTGAGCCGGCTGGTATCCGACAAGGGAATCTTCGAATTGCTGGAGGCGGTAAGGCAGTGCACGAACGAGGGCATGGATATCCGGCTTGTCATGGCCGGTGAAGGAGAGGACGCCGACCGGGCCAGAAACCGGGTTATGGAGAACGCGATGTCAGGCGTGGTCACGTTTCCGGGTTATCTGAGGGGTGGTGACAAGGCACAGGCCCTGGTGGATGCGGACCTGTTCGTGTTCCCGACCTATTACGGCGAAGGCTGCCCCAACGCGCTGCTCGAGGCCATGGGTGCGGGACTGCCTGTAATCGCCACCAGGGCGGGGGGGATACCCGACGTGGTCGAACACAACGTCAATGGCATCATCCTCGAACAGGTCACCCCCGAAACCATCCGCGCCGCGCTGCAGGAGCTGGTGCCGGACGCCGGGCTGCGCGGGAAGATGTCGGAAACCAACCGGCGCAAGGCATGGGAGAATTACGAGGCCGGCGTGGTGAGTGGCCGGATGGAAAGCATCTATGCAGGTATTGCAGATGCCAGCTAGGCAGGCCCGCCCATGGAGTCAGGCGGCGTGAGTGCAGACACGGTTTCGCCCGTCTTCGTCGTCGGCACGCCACGCTCCGGCACCACGCTCACGGCACGAATACTGGGCAGTCACTCCAGAATCTTCATGCCGGGCGAGACACATTTCTTCGATGATGTGTATGCGCGTGCCCGGCAGCTCGGCGATCCCGGGGACGGCAGTGCGCGCCTCGATATCGCACGCCGTTTGCACAGCATTTACGACCGGTTCTACGAACCGGATGACCAGCGGCGCATAACCCGGCTGTTTCCGTCCGTGCAGGAACTGGCCGCGGCACTCGACGGGTGTACGGACTACGGCATGATCCTGGATCGTTTCATGCGGCTGCAGATGCAGGCCGAAGGCAAGGTCCGCTGGGGAAACAACGCACCGCGTGACCTGTTCAACGTCAGGGAAATCCGCCAATTCTTTCCCGGTGCAAAGCTGATCGTCTGTGTGCGGGATATCCGCGCCTTTCTGTATTCCTACAAGGGGAAGTGGAAGGTGACCGGCGATGCTCACGTGGAGCGTCTGAAAAAACTCTATCATCCCGTGGTCACCTCCTTGCTGTGGAAATCGAGTATGCGGCAGTTGCCCCTGACCGGATCATCGTGCGCTACGAGGACCTGGTGACCTGTCCCGAGGAAACGGTCAGGAGCATCTGCCGGATGATCGGGGAACAGTATGAACCGGACATGCTTGCCGTCGAGGGGCACAACAGTTCCACAGCGCCGGAAACCGCCGGCATTTTTTCCACTTCGGTCGATCGCTGGAAGCACGAATTGTCAACAGAGGAGATCGCCATCAGCCAGCATATCGCCGGTGGCCTGCTTGACCGGCTGGGTTACGCAGCCATGCCGGTTCAGG
>CAZMAK010000179.1:0-2924 GCA_964564245.1 uncultured Ectothiorhodospiraceae bacterium
TCCTGCTTCGCTCCCTGGACCCGTACCACCGACATCCCTGTCGGCGTCCCTCCGGGAGAAGGCCAGGATGAGGGGATAGAGTTCAGGCAATTAACCAGGTCAGATCCCCTCACCCCAACCCTCTCGGCTCTGGCTCCTGCTTCGCTCTCGGCTCGGGCGTCCTGCTTCGCTCCCTGGACCCGTACCGCCTGCATCCCTGCAGGCGTCCCGGAGGGAGAGGGAGTTTGTGGAACAGCAGTGCCATCAGGGAATCTTTGAACAAATCGCGTTTTCGAAGCCTGCATTAAAAATCACGGTAGAAGGATGCTGCATTTGCCGCTAATCAACGGGTCTTGCTACTGCTGTCCACCTTGTCTGACCGGGTTGACAAATTTTTTCCGTCAGGTCTGTAACAACTGCCGCTTCACCAACAACAGATTCCCGGATGCCAGAGTGCCAAAGAGGTATTGGCACTCTTCGCCAGGCCACGATAGGGCGTCCTGGTCATTACGAATCAGCACTTCAGTGCATGGAGCGCAAGCACCACAAAGCTCCGGACACTCAAATTGGTCCAGCCAGGGCGCCGGTCGTATACAGCGCGCCACGCGGCGTCTCACCCAGGCCAACCCTGTACAGGCGTCACCCCGCACCCGTGTCTCGTTCCCGTGCAGCAGATCCTCCAGTGCCTGGGAGTGGTGTGCATTGGCGGCTGTCGCCACCGTGCTGTGTACCAGCGTTGTCCTGCTATCCATGACAATGTGCGGCTTTCTAACGAAGTACCACCGATTGCCCATCTTCGTCTTGTGCATGTCCGGATCCCGCGCATGATACCGGTTCCTGTTCGACTCGGCGTGCTGAGTGTGCCGGGTCAGCCGGTGCTCCATGCGCGCGGGCGCTGCATGCCGGCGACTTTACAGGCCTGCTTTACGTAGCCGTAAGGGAACAGCTGGAACAGGTGCCGCTTTGCGTTCTTTTTCTCGAAGCCCTGCACATTGACCAGGAAATCAACTACATGGCGGACATCTGGCGCCACCCGGTGTTCTGACCAGTATTCGCGCATGAAACGGAGCACCGGCCAGTAGGCGGCTTCCAGTGCAATCCCTTCATCCGCAGCGAGCGTACGGGCCACGGACTCGTCCCAAAGCTCCGGGTCAATCAGGTAACCCTCGGCATCGTAGGCAATCTGTGTCGCGGTGTTCATGCAGTATCTCCTCGTTCGTTACCAGCCTGCAGGCACTATATGAGGGTATTTATATGACAGTCAAACGACATTAATTACTATTAAATATCGAATATATCGATATGAAAAGCGGCATGACAATGGTTTCGACCGGTACCCCGCGTTGGATGCTGTTCGATAAACGCTGGCGCCGGTGATCGGTTACCGGAAATATCAATAGGCACTAATGCTAGACAGATGATATTTAATACATAAAAATATCGTAATTAGCGATATTAAGGACAGAATCTGCACCATTATGGACATAGAACAGGCCCGCACTTTCCTGGCTATCGCCGCCCACGGCAGCTTTCTGGAGGCGTCCAGTCGCCTGCATGTAACCCAGTCCACGGTCAGTGCCCGGATCCAGCACCTGGAGGCCGATCTGGGTGCCAGACTGTTCGTACGGAACCGCGCCGGCGCCACGCTGACCCCTGCCGGACGCCGCTTCCTGCAGCATGCCAAGTCTCTGGTGCTCACGGTGGAGCAGGCGCGGCACGATGTCGGTTTACCAAGCCGGTACCGTGCCACGATTCGGATTGGAGGGCGGATCGCCTTGTGGGAGGGATTTCTGCCGCGCTGGGCAGGCTGGATGCGTGCTGCCGCTGCCGATGTCGCTATCCGCAGTGAGATCGGCTTCGAGGAGGACCTGATGCGGCGTCTGGTTGAAGGCACCCTGGATATCGGCCTGATGTACACCCCCAGCCACGCCCCGGGCCTGGTGGTCGAGCACCTGTTCGACGAAACCCTGGTGCTGGTCAGTTCACGCCGCAATACGAGGTGGCCCGACGATGACTATATTTACGTTGACTGGGGCCCCGGTTTTTATGCCAGGCACCGCGAAAGTTACCCGGACCTGGAGCGACCGCCGCAAGTGGTCAACATTGGCTGGCTCGGTGTGCAGCTGATCCTGGCAAACGGGGGGTGTTGTTTCCTGCCGTTACGGATGGCACAGCCATTTATCGACGCCGGCCGCCTGTTCCAGGTCAGCCATGGGCCTGAGTTCCCCCATCCGGCCTACATGGTATTTCCGCGCGAGGCCGACAGTGAAGTCCTGCGCCTGGCACTGCACGGGCTGCGCGAGCTGGCAGCAGAGATCCAGGGGCCGGTGCCGGCCTGAGTGACGTCCGATGGCCTGATGTTACGGTCAGCGGCGTTCGAGATGTCCTGGTCCGGCAAGGTCAGCAATCCGCAGGAAGCGGCGAGGGTAAGATGACTGCGGCAGCTACAGTACACGGTATTCGGAAGGTTGACCCAAATGAACGGTTGGCCTTGCCTGAGCCTGTCCTGATCCGCCCGGGAGCGCAGCTGTACTCGCCATGAATGGCAGGATTGAACGATGTCGATTTGTCTGAAGAGGGTATATGAGGCGCCGTCAGTGAACGACGGTTATCGCGTACTGGTGGACCGGGTATGGCCGCGCGGTATCACCAGGCAACGGCTGCAGGTTGACGCATGGTTAAGGGATCTGGCGCCGAGTACTGCATTGCGCAAATGGTTTGCTCATGATCCGGATAAATGGCAGCAGTTCAAACGTCGCTATTTCAGTGAACTTGAGGAGCACACTGAAGCGGTCGGTCATCTCCGCGATAAAATCAACGATGGCCAGGTTACACTCGTATATTCGGCAAGGGATGAGCAGTTCAATAACGCCGTTGCGTTAAGGAACCTCTGATTCATTCGTCATTGCGAGGAACGTAGTGACGAAGCAATCTCTAACTGACTG
>CAZMAK010000180.1:0-1473 GCA_964564245.1 uncultured Ectothiorhodospiraceae bacterium
GGTTGGGGTGAGGGGATCTGATTAATTGCCTGTTTTCTATCCCCTCATCCTGACCCTCTCCCGGAGGGAGAAGGAATGCGTCGTTTCACTTCGGCCACGTTGTTGCGCAGGTATACCGGAATGGCCTCGGCCGCACTGACCACGCGGCCGGCGGCAAACTCCCCGGCCGACAGTCGCACCACATCGGCGGCGCGCGGCTCGAGGTCCGGCAGCAGGCGCACCACACGGGCATCGAAGCGTTGCATCAGCGCCGTGCCATAGGCTTCCCAGCCGCTGCCGACGCCCACCCAGTCGCCGGCCTCCGGAACCGCCAGCTGCTCCGGGGCCGCCACGACCTCCTCGCCCTGCCGGTCCACCCGGTCGTCCGCCACGCGCCGGTAGGCGCCCCAGTACACCTCGTCCTTGCGGGCATCCAGCGCCGCCAGCACCTGGTCCCGGCCGGATTCGCGCATGCCGCCCAGCGCCAGTGCGGCCAGCGTCGAGACCGGCACGACCGGGCGGTCCGCGGCAAAGGCAATGCCCTGTACGATGCTGGCCGCGATCCGTACCCCGGTGAACGCACCGGGGCCACGCCCGAAGGCGATGGCGTCGAGTGCCGTGACCGTACATTCCGCCTCGGCCAGCAGGGACTCGATCATGGGCAGGATCAGCGCGGCATGCTGGCGCGGCGCCAGTGCATAGCGCTCGGCAATCGCCCCGTCCACGGACAGCGCCGCCGAGCAGGCGTGGGTGGCGGTTTCAATGGCCAGGATGCGGACCGTCACGGGGTCACCGGATCCCGCACACCGGCCGGCGCGGCGGACTCCTGCGCGAAGAACCCGCGGACATCCGCGGGGTCGCTGGTGCGCGGCATGTCCGGCAGGCTGTCGAGGAATACCCGGCCGTAGGACTTGCTGCGCAGGCGCGGGTCACACAGCACCAGCACACCGCGATCGGTGCGGTCCCGGATCAGCCGGCCGATGCCCTGCTTGAGCGTGATCACCGCGCTCGGCAACTGATAGGCCATGAACGGGTTCACGCCCTGGCGGCGCAGGGCCTCGATGCGCGCCTGCAGGACCGGGTCGCCGGGCGATCCGAACGGCAGCTTGTCGATCACCACGCAGGACAGCGCCTCGCCGCGCACGTCGACGCCCTCCCAGAAACTGCTGGTGCCCAGCAGCACGGCGTTGCCCAGCGCACGGAACTGCTGCAGCAATTCACCGCGCGGCGCACTGCCCTGCACCAGTAACGGATAATCGAGGTCCTTCTCCAGCAGGCGCGCAGCGCTACGCAACGCACTGTGGCTGGTGAACAGCAGGAAGGCGCGGCCGCCACTGGCGGCCAGTACCTCGCGGGCGACCTCCACCACGGCCTCGGTATAGTGCCGCTCGTTCGGTTCCGGCATGTCCGCCGGCAGATACAGCAAGGCGTTGTTGCGGTAATCGAACGGGCTGTCGAGCTGCAGGGTCCGTGCATCGTCGAGCCCCAGTTGCG
>CAZMAK010000180.1:1483-2901 GCA_964564245.1 uncultured Ectothiorhodospiraceae bacterium
GCATCCTGCGCGACCGGGCTCAGATTCACCGTGTCGAGCCCCAGTTGCGCGGCGAAGTGTCCGAAACTGTCGCCGACGGCCAGCGTGGCGGAAGTGAACACCCACGCACTCGACAGCGTGTCGATGCAGCCACGGAACACCGGCGCGACATTCAGCGGTGTCAGGTTGAGCCGGAATGCCGTGTGAAAGGTCTCGAACCAGTGGATGTATTCCCCGTCGGCGGGCTCGCGCAGCTGGGCAAGACGCTGTTGCAACTGCGCGGCACGCTGGCAACAGCTCTCCAGTCCCTTGCCGCGATCGGCCAGCGCCTGCAGCCACTCGTGCAACGCCTGCAAGGATTCAGCCGTTTCCTCAAGAACAGTTTGCAACTCCTTGTTATTGATAACTTCCGACCAGGCGGCGCGCCGGTCCTGCTGGCCCAGCGCCAGGCGCAGCCGCTGCACGTGACCCGCGAGCCGCCCGGCGGCCTCCGGCAGCTCCTGCACATCGCCCGCCTCGCGCGCCAGTTCCAGCTGCACATCGCGCCCGAGGTCGCGCAACTGGTGACTGCTCAGCGTGGTGCCAAAGAAGACCGAGGCCACCTCCGGCAGCTGGTGTGCCTCGTCGAGGATGAAGGCATCGGCACCCGGCAGCAGTTCGCCAAAACCCTCTTCCCGGAGCACCATGTCCGCAAACAGCAGGTGATGGTTGATCACCACCACGTCGGCCTCCAGTGCATCGCGGCGCGCACGGGTCACGAAACAGGTCTGGAAGTGGTCGCATTCCTGGCCCAGGCAGTTTTCCGTGGTGGAGGTGACGCGTGGCCAGACCGGGGAATCCTCGCTCAGCAGGCCAAGCCCGGCGATGTCCCCATCGCGGGTACGGCCGGCCCAGGCACGCACCTCCTCGAGATCATGCCGGTGACGCCCGGTAAACTGGCGTCCGTCCTGGGCCGCCGTGTCCAGCCGGTGCAGGCACAGGTAGTTGGTGCGTCCCTTGAGCAGGGCGATGTGCAGCGGCGCCTTCAGTGCCGCGCGGACCACCGGCAGGTCCTTGCCAAAGAGCTGGTCCTGCAGGTGGCGGGTGCCGGTGGATATGATCACCTTCAGCCCGGAACGCAGGGCCGGCATGAGGTACGCAAAGGTTTTGCCGGTACCGGTTCCCGCCTCCACGATGAGTTTCCCGCGCCCGTCAATGGCGTCGGCAACCGCCTCGGCCATGTACTGCTGTTCGGCGCGGGGCGCAAAACCGGGCAGCTGTTCCGCCAGCGGCCCGGCCGCACCCAGCAAGCCAGTGAGTTCGGAAGTCATCGCGCTATTGTAAACCGTCAGGCCACCGGAATGTCTGCCGCGGCGGTGTTACCGGACGCTCTCCTGGCAGGTTGCCGGGTAAAGCCCGGGGAGTAGAGGACAAGGATTGAATGGCCACGGAAACATACG
>CAZMAK010000181.1:0-2842 GCA_964564245.1 uncultured Ectothiorhodospiraceae bacterium
CCTGCCACTCGATGCGGTGGTTGCCCTGGTGGCACTGCAGGCACATGCCATTCTGGACCGACACGGGCTCGTCGGACTTGGGACCGAAATTGATAATTGGCGGGCGCTCTTCGCCCGGCCGGACTTTGCCGACGTGACTGCCGTTCCTCAGGGCCTGCTCCATGAACAGCGCCCCACCGACACCCGGCCCATGACAGGCCTCGCACTGCAGCCCCGCAAAGGGTGTGCGCGAATCCGCTTTCATGGCGTGTTTGGTCTTGAAAATGTCGAGCACCGGATATTCCGAGTCCTCGTCATGGCACTTGATACAGGTATCGGCGCCCTTCTTCGAATACTCCAGGGCGCTCACCGAGGCCGGCGCGGCGTCCGAACCCGCCTTGTCGGCGCTTGCCGGTTCCCCGCTCGGCGCAGCGTGAGCGATGACAGCTGTCAAAAGGCACCACAGGAGTGGCGGCAGGGCGAACGACAGGCTTTTTGTTTTTCTCATAGACACCACGGTTGCTCAGGGTTGTTGCGGGCCGGCATTACTGTGTTGACGCATCACAGATAATGCCGGCCCTTGTTGCAACGATGCAAGGCGGAACCTCGATGGGCTACGGAATAATCTCCCCGAGGAAACTCTCAAACGCCTCGTCATGCACCAGCTTCACATCCACCAGTTTCCCGGGACCGTGGCAGACCGGGCAGGATTCGATGTTACCTTCCTGAACCACCTGCTCGGAACCCGCACCACCCAGGATGGCGCCGTTGTTCAGCATGTGCTGCCCCTCCAGGGTGCCATCGTGACAGGCGGAGCACGCCGATGCTATCGGCGAGTACTTATAGTCATCCGCCTGATCGGCCAGCTGCGCAGCGAAGTCCGAACCGTCCGCCAAGGCGTTCGGGAACGAATTCACCGTGCTGCCCTTGATGCCGTTCATGGCCGGCAGTTCCCAGTTGCCGCCGCCGTCGGCCGAACGGTCTGCCAGCGTATAGGTATCCGGCAGGTGGCACGTCTCGCATTTCGACAGCACACCGGGGAAGCGCAGGTCGCTGAAGTCATGGGCACCGCCACCGAAGCCGTAAACCACCAGCCCCTGTGTGCGGAAGCCGTGCGCCTGGGTGCCATCGAAGTTTGTCGCCGAGGCCGCGTGAACGCCGTGGATCAATCGCTTGAAGTCGATCGATTCCTCCTGCTTGCCGTCCACCGTGACTGAGGCATCCGGCAGGCCGGTCACCGCGTCCTTCGGGCGCTGGCTGACATCGGTATTGCTCGGATTGTGGCACAGCACACACAGCTGACCGTTGTTGTTGCGGTTGCTGCCGTGCACGTTCAGCACATCGTGGCAGCGGTCGCACTTGGTCGGCACATCCACCACCTGGCGCCGCGGTTGCGGCGTGCTGTCGGTTATCGCGAAATACGAAACTTCGCTGTTGACCGGCACCCGCACGGTGAAGGCTCCGGTGCCATCATCGGCGGCCGGGTGACCTTCCATGGCGATGGCGCCGGTGCCCGCCGCGGTAGCCGGGATCACTTCGACCGGGCTAGCTGCTGCACCATCGAGGGTAAAGGTACCGTCGCCGTTGTCGGTCACGGCCGTGGAAGTACGCAAGTTAATGGAATCCGCTCGCGACGGGCGGGTACCGGTACCGCCCTCGTTGGTGTAGTCACGCGTATCCCAGGCGATGAGCACATTCAGCGATGCGGCACTCGAACTGAATTCCTCGTCGGTGCCCGTGGACTTGACGTTGTAGGCATTGCCATACTCGTGCGTAGTCGCGCCGCTCGGATCCGTGACCGAGAACTTGACCGTCGGATTTGTCGTCGGCGGACAGGTCGGATTCGAGCCAGTGGCAGTACCGCAGATCTCCAGGATGTTGAACTGGAACAGGGCGCGCTCGGCCTTGCCGGGGACGGTATGCACTTCCGGGACGCTGCCGGCAATGCGGTTTTCCGCGTGGCAGGTCGTGCATTCGCTGTTGTCCGTGACAATGCCGCCCGGGTGCCCGGTCGGATCTATCGGGGGGGTGCCCGAGCCATCCTTGGAGAAGTCGATATCGTCATGACAAGAGCCACAGGAGGCCATGTTCGGTGTCTGCCAGGCATCGCCCTGCGGGGTTTCGGGATCGCTGCCGTCATGGCACTTGGTGCAGTTGCGGGTGTCCTGCGGGAACCTGACATCGGCGAAATCATGGTTACCCACCGCATAATCGTTATGCGGCAATAACTCACCTCCGACTTCGGCACGGTGGATCTTGTGGATCATGACCTTGAAGTCGACTGTGGTGTCGGCATCCACCCAGGAACCCGGGTTGTGGCAAGTCACGCACAACTTGGTCTCGAAACGCGAACCGTGCGCCGTGATCTTGTCGTGGCACTCGTTGCAATTCGCAGTCTTGACGATTTCGCGCTGGGTGGTCACGGCGCCGCCGGCCGGCACGAAATCGTATATGGCATTGGCCACCGGCAGGTCGCGGTTACCCTGCTGGATGCCGACACGGTGCGTCAGACCGGGCTGATAGGACAAATCCAGCGGCGTGCCGTCAGCTTCGGTGCAGGGCGCTGGGCAGGCCACATTGGTAATGTCGGTCTCGAAGGTGTAGGTGTAGGTACCATCACCGTGATCGACAAGTTCGCCCCAGACGTCGGTCGGGCGATCGCGAAAACGTTCCTGCGAACCGTGCATGGCCGTGCCGCCGGTGACAATATAGTTCTGCCACTGGCTGGGATTGCCATTGGCGCCGGGGATCAACTTGGCGATGTTGAAGCGCAGGTCAGAGTCGGCAAGCCCCGAAACGCCAGCACCATCCTGGTTGGTCACAGTGAAGTTGACGACGGGTGGGCTGGCTATCGTGACGCTGT
>CAZMAK010000182.1:0-2814 GCA_964564245.1 uncultured Ectothiorhodospiraceae bacterium
CCATGAGAATGGTCGGCGTTCAGTGCCGCGGCCTGCGCGTAGGACGTGGTGTCGATATTCGGCGTTACCGGATACAGACCGTGGATCGACTCATGGCAACCCTGGCAGGTGATGTCCTGGTGGCCTCTTGAGTAACGCATCAGGCTCGCCTTGCGCGGGTAGTTGAACGGCGGGAAGAAATTGTTGTTGCCGCTCTGTTCCGTGTACGGCTCTGCATGGCAATCCGCGCAGTGCGGCTCACCGGCAGCCAGCCAGTGGTCTCGACCGTCGGTTGCTGCCGAGAACGGTACCGGTACCGCGCAGTTGTCGCCGGCTGCGAGCGTGCAGCTACCGCCACTCGCAGTATCCAGCGCAGCCTGGGCGGATGCGACACAGTCCGGCGTGGTGCAGAAGGCGCCACCGAATGGCCCGCTATCGGGCAGACTGTTGCCTGCCAGGGCGACGTTGAAGTCACCATCAATATCGGTCGTTCCACAGATCTGGAAGCGCGCACCGCCATTGACCGGACCGCAATCCACGTCAACCGCGGGACTGCCGTTCACGCAGACTGCACCGCCCGGCGGTCCGATCACGACCTCGACCGTCGCCACATTGGCATCATGATCAGCGGTTACGCCACCCGCAATCAGGCCGACAGCCTTGGAGACGTAGTCGCACAGGCCCGGATCCTCTTTCCAGATCGCGGTGGTTTCATCCGTCGCATTAGTGCTCTTCGGATCCAGCCAGGAAATCGCCTGCGCCTGTGTGGTGCCGATCGCGGAAGCCAGATCGGCCAGCGTCGCTGCGCCACGCGGGTTGCTGATGCAATCACCGTTGATAAGATCCCTGCAATTTTCAGCCTTCCAGATTTCCTGGCCCAGCTGGCTGTGGCAGTTGGTGCACCAGATACCCTTCACATCTCCCGCATTCGGATCATCGCGGAAGACATTGGCGCTCAACCATTGTCCCACCGCATTGAGATGCTGGGGCGTTTCCGCACCGTCGCTGTCCTTGCCCGGGTTGGAATGCACATCACGACCGACGAAGCAGCCGCCGCTGGCGCCACGGTTGTCGGCCATGGCGTACTTGTTGGTGCCCGCCAGTGTGATCGGATAGCCGGCCATGTCGCCATTGGAACGGTGCGCCGGGTGACAGCCCTGGCAGCTGCCGTCACGACCCAGTGAGTCCGTAAAGGCGATCGGGCCGCCATTACTTATGCCAGCATGGTTGTTATGCACCGCTTCCGTAATCGGCGGGATCAGGGTGCCGGTGGGACAGGGATCCGTGCCCAACCCGTTGGCAGGACCACAGTTGGCCGACTTGACCACCGCGATGACGTTGTCTGCGTGACAGCGCTGGCAAATCACGGCATCGTGTCCCAGGCGGGTGAGCGACGGGTTGTTAGGGGGACACGCGGTCGGCCCGCCTAGCGCGTCAGGACCACATGCCGGGTAGTTGGCCGTGAAGCTGGTGCCGTGCTGAGAGTCATGCGCAGCCAGGATACTGATCGCCGCGCTCTTCAGGCGTGGATACCAGTCCGAATCTCCCTCCATTGTGTCGATATTGTAGAACGCCGCCCAGTAGTTGTACTCACCCTGCACCAGCGCGTACTGTGCCCCGTCATTATTCGGGCTGTTGGCCACGGTGAGAGTACCGCCGCCTTCAGCAACGGAGTTATCGATGATCGTACCGTCCGCCGGGTTCGAATGGCAACGCTCGCAGTTGGGGATGTCGATCGGCGCGGTACCGAAGCCGATGACCGGGTCGCCATTGTGGTCCAGCACGGCGGCGCCTGCGCCGTCCGCTGTAGAGTTATCGTAGGCAAACAACTGCGCCTTCATCGCCACGAACGGACGTACCGAGTCTTCATCCACCAGGCCCGGATCGGAGAAGAAGTTGAGCGTGTCCTCGAACGTGGTCAGCGGCAGGCCCAGGGCCTCCCAGATGCGCGGCGAGGTCAGCATGATCGGCAGGTTCTCCAGCACTTTCATCTGCGTGAACACCACCGTGCCCGAGTCGCCGGAGAACGTCAGCAAATTGCCCTTGGCAAAACCGCCGCAGTTGTTGGGCACCTTCGGATTGTTCGGATCGCCGCCTTGCGTTACCGGACCAAGCGGGTGGAACGCCGGACCGCAGTCCGGCGGGTAAGCAACTGCCGGGAACGGTCCCGGTTGGCCGGAAACGCCCAGACGGATCTTGTCCGCTTCCGCGCTCACATTCGCCGTGGGATTGCTGCCTTCCAGGTCGGCGTAGATATACAGGTGGTTCCACACCGCGTTCTGGTAGTTGTCGGTCGGATCAGTGTAAACGCCGTTACCCTGCAGGACCCCGGTCGCTCCGTCGGAAGTACCGTATTGCAGTGCGCCGGCAACGACCTCGGCCGAATCAGCCGTCGTGTTCCACGACTCCAGGCTGTTACCTTCGGCCGCGCTGATCAGCGTGCTGAACTGCACCTTGCCGCGGCCGTCATTGCGTGGCTGCGCTTCGTGCCAGTACTTCAGCACGTACTTCTTGAATGCGCCGCTGCCGTCCAGCGCCTTGTCGCGCACGACCGTCTCGCGGCCCAGCGCATCCTTGTTTTCATTCGGGTCACCTTCCAGCAGTGCGGGGAAGCCGGCACCGTCGGTACCCTGGGGCTTGACCACCTGCGCGAGGATGGAGTTGTACACCGGCAGGACGCAGCAGTAGGCAAACTCGAAGCCGGTGCAGTGCATGCCCAGCTCGTAGTTCATCAGGATCTTGAAATCGGTCTGCGGATGATCCAGGCCGAGATCGGGCGGCCCCGGCGGGGTTGTACAATCGCCGGTATCGATGCAGGAAGGACCTGGCGGCTTG
>CAZMAK010000183.1:0-2789 GCA_964564245.1 uncultured Ectothiorhodospiraceae bacterium
GAGACATTGGAAGTGCGCTTTCATGGACGGAACATCGCCGACGTGCTCGAGCTGACGGTGCGTGAGGCGATGGAGCTTTTCCGTCACATTCCACGACTGATGGGAAAGCTGGCGACGCTCGACGCAGTCGGGCTCGGCTACCTGCAGCTGGGCCAGCCGGCAACGACGCTTTCCGGCGGCGAGGCACAGCGCATCAAGCTGGCGCGCGAGCTGTCCAAGCGCGACACCGGCAAGACCCTTTACATCCTCGACGAACCCACCACCGGCCTGCATTTCCACGACATTGCACAGCTGCTGACCGTGCTGCACCGGCTGCGCGACCACGGCAACACCGTCATCGTCATCGAACACAACCTCGACGTCATCAAGACCGCCGACTGGATCATCGACATGGGACCCGAGGGCGGCCATCGCGGCGGCACCGTGGTTACTGCCGGTACGCCGGAAGCGGTCGCGGCGCACGAGGCTTCCTATACCGGGCAGTTCCTGAAACCGATACTGACGCCGCCACAGCGGCAGAGCGGGAAACGCAAGAAGGCGGGGTGATTCTCCCAGTCCGGCCGGAACGCCGTCAGTGTTGCCGGCTGCCCGGGCCGGGACAGAAGCTGCCGCTTCCGCCCTTTTCCGCCGGGTTCGTACCGGCGTATAAACCGGCAATCAGGGAGTAACTGTAAAACGCGCGACCATGCCACCATCAAGGTGGTCGGCGACGTGGCAGTGGAAAAGCCACGTACCAACATTGTCAGGCACCATGTCGGCGGTCAGCATGGACATCGGCAGCAGGTTGACCATGTCCATGCGCATGTGCATCCAGGTAACGGTTGCACCGTGCCAGTGCGGGGTATGGACGTCGTCTTCGTTTCCGTTTGAGAGCAGATACCAACGGACATGCTCGCCCTTTTTCATGGTCAGCATGGGCAGGTTGCCTTCTATCAGGCCGTTGATGGTGTACATCAGGTACGTCTCCCGGAAGGCGGGGTCTTCCTTGCGCGGCATGACGCCGGCCAGCGGGAACTGCCGGGAGTTGGTCTCGAAATAGGCGCTGGCGGACTCATCGAACACGGCAAACGCGGTAACGAACTCGCGATCGACATCCTTCGGCGAACCATCGGCCCTGCTCATGCCTTTGGCGGTGACGATGATGGGACCGATCAGGCCGGCGTTCATCTCGCTGGTTGAAACGAAATGCGAGTGGTAGGCCCACAGGATCGAAGAAGGGTCGCCGGGCCCCGGGCCAGCCCGTTCGGGTACCGTCCAGAGGTAGGTAAATGTCTGCCCCGGCAGTACACGGGCGCCCTTCTTTTTCCCGTCGGGCTCACCGTCCGAGTACAGGGCGCCCTCGTTTTGCTTGGTATAGGCAAGGCCGTGCGGGTGCATGCTGCAGATGATCTTGGTGTTGTTCCTGAACACGACCTTGACCGTATCGCCCACCTCGGCGCGGATCAGCGGACCCAGGATGCCGAGATGCTCCCATTGCGGCGGGCGCGGCTTCAGCCTGGTGAAGGTGGCATCGGTATATTCGCGGTAGATGGCCTTGTGGAATGTGGTTTGCCGCTTCGCCCCTTCATGTTCGGCCCGTGGCAGTCCCGACTGGTCGGAACCGTGAGGCAGGTAGTTCCACATGACCTCGTCGGCTGCAATGTAGTAGGTCCTCACCGTGGAGGGCGACGGTGACGCCTGCGCAGCCAGCGAGCAATTCAGGCCAGGCTGCAGGCCGGATAAACCGGTACAGAACAGGAATCCGAACAGGAGGATGGCTAACGGGATTCGAAGATTAATCAAGGCACACTCTCGACCGCGTCGCTGTTGCACGATGCTCCAGGCAGTATGGAGCATAACCCATGGATTCCGGGAGAATCCACCGGGATTCGCCGATCACATAATTCCGCGTGAGCCGCGTTGCTGGCTGAAATCCGGCCCTGGCCGCTCCCGGCTTCCTGCCTCCCGCGGCACTTGTACTTCCCTGTACATCGCAAGGCGCAGCACGGTACGTGATGTACGGGCAAGCGATGCAACACAGCAGGGCCGGGCGATTTTCGCCCGTGGCTGTGTTGCAGCGCGCTCATGTAGCTACGGCTACACCACGCTCGCCGCGCCTTGCCAGAAACAGGAATCGGCACGGTCGCGGCCACGTGGAATCATGAGACAGGTTCTAGTCCCTGAACACGAGGTATGCCGCCACCAGGCAAACCATCACCACCAGCCAGAAGATACCGGCCATGGGGCTGTTGCGCCTGGCCGCCTCCCTGAACTGTCGCTGCATGAGCGGGTTGCCTGCCAGGTACTGCTCCACAGCCTGCTTTGCATCTTTCAACCCAACACGGCGTAACTCGCGGTAGTGCCTGACCGCCTCAATCAAGCGCCCGTCCCGCAACGCATTGACGGCCTCGATCGGCATGGCATCCGAAACCGCACTGCCCACGGCCGGAGCATCGCTTGCCAGCCCGCTCTCGACCAGCGCCCTGGCCTCCGCCAGACCGAGACCGGTTTCCATCCTTGTCAGCCTGATGGCCTCGACCAGGTTACCTTTCTTCGCGGCGTCCAGGGCAACCGGCGGTAGTCTGTGGCTCTGTTCTGTCATGTGTATCCGGGCTTGGTGTCAGTTCACATAAAACAGGAAAGTAAAGGTGTCAGGGCGTGTGTTCCACGTTATATAAGCAATCACTGCTGACCCAACCTGGTTAATCACCTGCAAGGTCGTGCATAGTGAAAGATTTACTGATCGTTCAACGGATATTATGGGACAGCAGTGATTCCATACACACCAATCGCCTTCGCCGTCATCGACC
>CAZMAK010000184.1:0-2787 GCA_964564245.1 uncultured Ectothiorhodospiraceae bacterium
CCGCGATTTTTCGCGCTATGCTGGTGTTGGTCAGAGGTCAGGAGCCGGAGCAGTCATGAGAAGCGCAGTGGTGATTTTATTATTGGCGCACGCATCGGTAGCGGGTGCCACGTCCTTCCCGGAAGTCCCGTTCTGTCCGTTCGGCGGTCCGACGGGCTGGATGAACCGGATCACCGGTTACGATGGGTACGACCGCTACGACCGCTATCCACCACCCGGGTATTACCCGTCCTACCCGTCACCGTATTACCAGCCGGAGTGGCGCTATGTTACCCAACCCGGCATTCAATGTGACCCGAACCGTCAAAGCTGTATCCGGCGCTAGGCTGGCCCGTGTTGCCATCCGCAGCCGGGGTGAAGAACAAGGATGGTGAGCAGAACAACCAGCCTGCTGGTCTACGCGGTCCGCGCACGCGTATTGTTGAAGTACGGTGGCCAGCTGGCCCTGATGCTGGCGGTACTGACACTCGTGCCGCTCGCGGTTTCCCTGGTGGATCACGAGTGGACCCTGTTATCCCGTTACGCTGTCATCTGCGCATCCCTGTTTGCTGCAGGAGGCCTGCTGGCGCGCCTTTCTGCACCCGGGCACATCCAGAACAACGAGGCCCTGACCATCACGGTGCTGGCATTCCTGTGCACCCCGTTGCTGATGTCCTGGCCCATGATGGTCGCCGGGGTTTCCTTTTCAGATGCATTGTTCGAGGCCGTCTCCGGAGTGACCACGACAGGCCTGTCGACGCTGGGAGGTGTTGAAGGCCGCCCCGCCTCTTTCCTGTTTGCCCGGGCCTGGATGCAGTGGTACGGTGGCCTGGGTATTGTCGTCCTGTCGGTTGCGATCCTCAATCAGCATCTGGCTGCCTCGCGGCGCCTGGTGGAACCGGTCGATACCGGTGAAACGCTGATGGCCACCGCGCGCACGCATGCCCGCCGCAGCTTCGTTGTCTATAGCTTGCTTACCCTGGCTGGCGTGGCGGTGGTCTGGTCGTTGCAGGGAGATTTTTTCACTGCGCTGCTGCATGTGCTTGCGGCTGTCTCGACCGGTGGATTCTCCGGTTACGATGCCAGCCTGGCGAAGCTGCGCCAACCTGCCGCCATCGCGGTAATGGCGATCTCGTTCATGGGGGCAGTCTCGCTGCCACTCTACTGGCGGGCCGCCCATGCCGGCTGGCGCAAGGCGTTGCGCAGCCTGCTGGGAGACGTGGAACTTCGCGCCCTGCTTCTGGCCTGCCTGTTGCTCGGCCTGGCACTGGGCGTGCTGGCCTGGCAACACGGCAGCACGGCACCCTGGTACCACGGTCTGATGATGGGCTTTTCCGCCCAGACCACCACCGGCTTTTCCACGTTGCCGGCCGGCGCTATGGATCCGGCCTCGAAGCTGCTCATGGCCGTTTCCATGCTGATCGGAGGCAGTGTAGGATCCTCTGCCGGCGGCTTTAAATTATTACGACTGCTTATCCTGCTGCGCATGCTGCAGTTGATGATTCGCCAGGCCGGCATGCCGCCACACGCCGTCGTGGAACCCTGGATAGGCGGGCACAGGCTCCAGGACGATGACCTGCTCCGTGCCATGCAACTCATCCTGCTTTTCATCGGCATCGTGGTGTTGTCCTGGCTGCCCTTTGTGCTGCTGGGTTATAACCCGCTGGATGCCCTGTTTGAGGTCGCCTCGGCCTGTGGCACGGCGGGGCTCAGCAGCGGTATTACGCGTCCGGGCCTCGAACCGGCGCTCAAGGCGGTACTGTGCCTTGACATGCTGGCCGGCAGGGTGGAAATCATCGCCATGCTGGTTGTACTGTATCCGCGTAACTGGTTTGGACGAAGAGAGGAAAACCCATGAGGGCCGTATTTATCGGGGCCGGTGAACTGGCCGTGTCAACTGCTCAAATGCTGCTCAAGCGGGGCAATGACGTCATTGTTATCGAGCAGGACAAGGCGCGTATCGAAGATTTGAGCGCCGACCTCGCCGCTGGTTTCATACATGGCGATGGCAGCAAGCCAGCCATATTGCGGGAGGCGGATCCGGCGGCAAGTGATTTCCTGTTTTGCCTCACCGGCGATGACAAGACAAACATCCTCGCCAGCCTGCTGGGCCGCTCTCTGGAATACCGGCGCGTGGTTACCCGCATCGCGGACTCCTCTTACGAGCACATCTGCATCGAACTCGGACTGACAGATGTTATCGTGCCGGATTTCACCATCTCCCGTTATCTTGTCGACATGTGCGAGGGTCTGGATCCGCTGGAATTGACAGGACTTATCAAGGGTGAAGCTCGCATCTTCTCTTTCGTTGCAGGCAAGGAGGACGAAGGGAAGCTCGCCGGGCTGAAACTTCCCGATGCCAGCCGGGTGATGTTTTTCTACCGCCAGGAGAAATTCATCCTGCCGGACGACAATACGAACCTGCAGAAGGATGATGAGGTGGTCGTCATCGCGCACAGCAAGGCCATGCCGGAACTCGAGGCGCACTGGGGAGCCAGGCGCGAATAATCAAGGACTTGATCAGGCCCAGGTAATCCGGGATGGCATTCCTGCTGTTGCCCAGGTAAAGCGCCACGGACTCGGCCGGATCGGTAAACAGCAGGCTGTCGCAGGTCGATGCCGTATTCGTACCGTCGTTCCAGTAATCATACATATCCCGGCTTGACCCATACATCCAGAAATTGGCGTAAGCGCTGGATTGTTGTTTATAAGTGAAACCACTGCTGTCCCACAAACTCCCTCTCCCTCCGGGAGAAGGGATGCATGGTTTGTTCAGCCGGGGTTGAATTTCATGTCCCAACTTAGTTA
>CAZMAK010000185.1:0-2734 GCA_964564245.1 uncultured Ectothiorhodospiraceae bacterium
CAACCGGCAACCGGCAAATCATACCTTCTTCCGTTTGAAAAACTTTCCCGCCACAGCAGCCGCACCTGCAACGACAAGCACACCGAATTTCTTCAGCAGCAACAGTCCTCCCGCGAGCAGCCCGACCTTGGCGGCCAGCTTGCCGGCCACCAGCGCGCCGATGCCGTAGGCGGCGACCTTGTCAAGATCGGGGTTGAAGTCCTCGTAGCGGGACCCCTGGTCGAAGTCCGCCATGGCCAGCACCGTGTCCAGGCTGGCATCGACGTCCCCCTGCTGATCCATGTCGGCGATAAAGTTGAGCAGCAGCACGCCCTTGCGACCCAGCACGCGGATGTTGTAGTTCAGTGTGTTGGACGGCTGGTCGCTGAAGTGGACTTCCTGCGCCCAGTACAGCTTGTGGTCTGCCTTGTCGTAGTACGGCGCATGGGCCCAGCCGACCAGTTCGAATGCCTCGTAGCCTTTCGCCACGCGTTCATCGCTGGCCTCGCGCACGCTGGCCTGCATGTCTTTCAGCAGGGAATCGTAGTCGATGACGTCGGCGTCCTCGTCGGTGACATAGCCGTCTTCCTCGTAGCGGATGGTGACGCCCCACGCCACAGCGTCGAACGGCGTCATGTCGGCGGGGAACAGCATGCCGAGTGTGCCCGCCGCGGTGTCTGGCGGGTTGCCCCACACCTCGGTCAGCACCTTTGCGGTGTCTTTCGGATCGAGGTAGTAGAAGTTCTGCGGCACCTGCAGGGTGGCCACGCCGTTCGGCAGCCGGATCTCGCCCTGCTTGCGGTCGAGCGAATCCCAGAGATTCCGTGCCCAGGCCAGTTGCTGCGCGTCCTCGTCGGTCTGTGTCTCGCCGGGGGTCGTTTCGTCGGTGGCGGGTGCGGGTTCTTCGGCGGTTGCCTGCAGTGCACCGGAGAACAACAGCAGTAACAGCGCGAGGTGTTTCATAACCGGCTCCCTGTCATGAGGGTTTCCCGGCCTGTCGGTCCGGTTCCTGGCGTCGATGGTAGGGGTTTCATGCAGGTGCAGCAACCGCACCCGGGGTTACCCGGCAGCGTTACCGGGACGGCGCTGTGGCAAGACGCGCCGTTCAGGTCTTCTCAGAACAAACAGGGGGGCAAGCAGTCGCTGCCCACGCGACCTCCTGTACCGGGCAGTGCTGATGTGATGCGCTGTGGCAGAGCGGGTAGCGCAGCTGGCCGCAGCCGCCTGTGTCAGCCTCTGCGCATCGGGATGCGCCCCCGGACCAGGAACAGCAGCGGCCCCAGACCGGACCAGAAGAGCAGCAGGCTGCCAGGCAGAGGTACGGCGGAAATTCCGCTCGATGTGTAGGTCATGCCGCTGCTGGCGAGAATGGAAGTACCGTCCACCAGACTGCCGGGGTTATCGGGGGTCCCGTCAAGAATCAGTGCCGAGTCGAGCGTCGCCGTATTAAAGAAGTCCCAGTTCGACGAAAACGGCGTCGGCTCGTAGCCGAGGTATTGGGCGGTTGTTCTGAGAATCGGCTCGATCGATAACGGTGTGCCGTAGGTGAAGGGTACATAGAAGGTCACGGTATCGGTCTGGTTGATACCGGGGGAAGTGATGAAGGCAGTGGAAGAGCTGCTGGCCGGTCCGCCGTTCAGACTGTTGTAGACCCCCGAAGGCCCGAACAGGCCGACATAGGCGTAACCACCGCCGTAGATCCCCGTTCCCGAGGCGGAACCGTCCACCGTGTAGTGCAGACTCAGCACGCCGCTGCCGGTACCGCCCGTGATGGTCAGATCGTCCGTATACTGCGCATAACTGTCCGCCTCGGCGAGGTAATTTCCACCCGGGGAACTACTGACCAGCAGTGTAGATTGAGCACCCAGGCTGCCATTGTCGACCTTCGCGGCGCCGGTGGCGGTGAAGGAGTACCCGGGGCACGACGCGGCATCACAGGTGTAGTTCCAGCTGACCGTGGTGTTGTCCGCGGGCGAGCCGATGTTGATCGGAGAGCCGTACAGATACTGCGATGTCGCGGGAGTGGTGTAGTCGGGATTCTGGTAAACGGCACCCTGCACCACCGCATTCGCAGATGCCTGTGACATGCCCAGCAATCCCAGGGCCGTCGCTACCAGAAATACCGGAATACTCGTGTTACCTGCTTTCATACTGCCTCCGAAACCACCTGCGTTTACGTTAACGAATCACGCAATCCCGTGGAGCAAACCGCGCGACCTGATGGCTGACAGGTAAGCAATTACTGCGCCATAATTTTTTATGGCCACCATATCAACACGATATTTCATTGTGTCAGGGTAGATACAAACGGTTTTGTAAAAATTATGGACGGCGCAAATATTCCGTTGCAGTACAGGGAATGAATCGTGATTAGCAAGCTGCTATGAACACTGAATTATTTTCCGGGCGATCGCGGTACGGGATCAAGTCAACTTCTTCGACACACACTTCGGATTCGTGACATACAGGCAACCGTGACAGGCAAGGCATTCGCTGTACGAACATAAGCTGCAATGAATTCGCCGATACAGAAGCTGTGGGGGCATGCAGCGAGTACGGTAGCTGTCGACAGGTGAGCAAATGTTACGACCGGTTCAGTGCTGCGACACCAGGACGAGAGTGCATTGTGTCAGGATGGATACAAACGGATATGTATCAAGCATGGTGCCGGGCTGCATGCCGGACGCGGCGCCCCTGGCGGCTGTACCGGAGCTTCCGGGTTACTTCGCATCCCTTGTTTCATCGCCCAGCCGGA
>CAZMAK010000186.1:0-2732 GCA_964564245.1 uncultured Ectothiorhodospiraceae bacterium
TCCTGCTTCGCTCCCTGGACCCGTACCACCGACATCCCTGCAGGCGTCCCGGAGGGAGAGGGAGTTTGTGGGACAGCTGTGGTTTCGTGATATTTCCGTGTTCTTCCTTGGATTCCGTGGCCAATACCCGGTATTTTGCCATTCCGGTCTGCCCGGATTAATGCACCTGCGCCACGCCGATGCCGCGTGGATCGCTGGCGGCATACACCTTCCCTTGCCTGCGGTCGAGCCAGATCGCCTGCATGTTGCCCCAGGTCGACTGGAACGCCTGCAGCCTGTGCCCCATGGCACGCAGTGCCTGCAGGGTCCTTGCATCGAATGCGTGTTCCTCGTACTGCACGACATCCGGCAGATACTGGTGATGGTAGCGCGGCAGGCTGACCCAGGATTGCGGCAGTCCGCCGTCCGCCATGTCCAGGATCGCCAGCAATACCATGGTGATGATGCGGCTGCCACCGGGCGTACCCAGGATGGCCACGCCATCGTCGCTCTCGACAAAGGTCGGCGTCATGCTCGACAGCGGCCGCTTGCCCGGCTCGATGGCATTGGCGACGGAGCCCACCAGGCCATACACATTGGGCACGCCGGGTTTGGCGGAGAAATCATCCATCTCGTCGTTCAGCAACACCCCGGTGCCCGGCGCCACCACGCCGGAACCAAACGGATAGTTGATACTCAGGGTGGCGGCGACCCGGTTGCCTTCGGCATCGAGCACCGAGAAATGCGTGGTGTCGTCACCACCTTCGGGCAGCTTGCGGCCGGGCAGGTCGGCACTGGGCGTGGCGTGTTTCAGGTCGATGGTAGCCGCCAGCTGGTCGGCATGTGCCCGGCTCAGCAATCGCTCGACGGGCACCTGGTCAAAATCACTGTCTCCGAGAAAGTCGGCCCGGTCGCGGTAGGCACGCCGCATGGCCTCGATGACGAGATGTACCCGCTCCGCCCCGGGCAGGGTGGACAGATCGAAGCGGGACAGCTGGTTGAGCATCTCGGACAGCACGATGCCGCCGGAGGAAGGCGGCGGTACCGAGGTAATCCGCAGGCCATGATATTCGGCACGCACCGGTACCCGCTCGACCACCTCATAACGATCGAGGTCATCCTGTGTCCAGATGCCGCCGGCGTCCCGGACACCGGCCACGAGCTGGTGTGCGACCCGGCCGGCATAGAACCCGCGCCGGCCCTGATGCGCAATCGCCTCGAGCGTGTCGGCCAGTTCGGGTTGCACGACACGGTAGCCGGTTGCCGGCACGGCATCCTGTGCCAGGAAGATCGACGCGGCTGCGCTGTCGTGCTGCAGGAGGGCCAGCCGGAACTGCGCCAGTTTCCGGTAGTGGTCTTCCACGGTGAATCCTTCGCGCGCCAGCCGGATGGCCGGCGCCAGTGACTGTGCCAGTGGCAGTCGCCCGTAACGGCCGGCGATGTGCACCAGCGCCGCCGGCTCGCCGGGGATCGCCGCGGCCAGTGCCCCGTCGACCGACAGGCCCGGCACCACGTCACCGCCGTCATCCAGGTACATGTCGCGTGTTGCGGCCAGCGGCGCCTTTTCCCGGCCATCCACCATGACCTCGAGACCGTCCGAGGCACGATGCAGTAACCAGAAACCGCCACCACCCAGCCCGGAGCTGCAGGGTTCGACCACGGCCAGCGCCGCGCTCACCGCTACCGCGGCGTCAAAGGCGTTGCCGCCGGCCGCGAGGATGTCCATGCCCGCCTGTGTCGCCAGCGGGTGGGCACTGGCGACGGCGGCCGGGTTGTGTGCCGGGACCGCATCGTGTTGCGTGCAACCGGCACTCAGCACCAGCAGCCACAGGATTACAGGCAGGAACTTCCGGATTCGCGGGATCAATGGGGTCTGTCCCCGGGTTATTCCATCACCCGGCCTGCCGTGCCATCAGGCCTTCGTATTTCAGTATCAGTTCGTCCCGGTTTTCCTCGTGATCGGGATTGACCACGATACACTCGACCGGGCAGACCTCGACACACTGTGACTCATCAAAGTGTCCGACACACTCCGTACACAGGGCCGGGTTGATCTCGTAGATCTCCTCACCCTGATAGATGGCATCATTCGGGCACTCCGGCTCGCAGACGTCACAGTTGATACATTCGTCGGTAATCATCAGTGCCATGATTCATTCCTGAAAAAAGGAAACAGGTCCCCTGCTGTCCCCGGTTCATTGAAAAACATGAAGGTTAATTTAGCAGCTCGCGCAATGCAGCCACAACTTTACTGTGGACAAACGGCGTGACATCGCCACCCAGCGCCGCGATCTCACGCACCAGGCTGGAAGAGATATAGGCATAGCGCTCGGCCGGGGTGAGAAACAGGGTTTCCACGTCCGGCGCCAGGTGGCGATTCATGCCGGCCAGCTGGAATTCGTATTCAAAATCGGAAACCGCACGCAGGCCGCGCAGGATCACACCGGCCTTGCGCTGATGCACGAAGTCCGCCAGCAGGTTGTCGAAACTGCAGACCTCGACGTTGTCCAGATGTCCAAGCACCTCGCGCGCAAGCGCCACCCGCCGTTCCACCGGTAACGCCGTACCCTTGCCGGGATTGACGGCAATCGCCACGATCACCCGCTCGAACAGGTGCGAGGCCCGCTCCACCAGATCGGTATGACCGTTGGTGATCGGATCGAAGGTGCCGGGGTAGACGACGGTGTCCATGGAGTGATTATAAGGTTAATACGGGGACAGTTTACTTAATTGCCGGAAAACATTGCGAGCCA
>CAZMAK010000187.1:0-2665 GCA_964564245.1 uncultured Ectothiorhodospiraceae bacterium
GCAGCACCACAGTGCCATGAAACATGCCATCGGACCGCGCCGGGAGCTGCGCATTCGCACCCTGTTCAACCTGCTCGGCCCGCTGACCAACCCGGCGGGCGCTCCCAACCAGGTGCTGGGGGTATTCAGCCCGTACTGGCTGGAACCGCTGGCGCGGGTACTCAGGCAACTGGGCGGCGAGCACGTGCTGGTGGTCCACGCGGAAGACGGTCTGGACGAAATCAGTATCGCCGGGCCGACCCGGGTGGCGGAGCTGAGGCAGGGCGACATCACGGTATATACCGTGTCACCTGCGGATTTCGGCATGCAGGTGGCCGACCTGTCCACGCTGGCGGTCAGCGATGCGGCCACGAGCCTGGCCATGATCAACGCCGTGTTCGACGGCGTACCGGGCCCGGCCAGTGACATCGTGGCGCTGAACGCCGGTGCGGCGATCTATGCCGCCGGGCTGGCCTCGTCGCTGGCAGAGGGTGTGCAACAGGCCGGTGAAATCATTCGCAGTGGCAAGGCCCGGCAGACCTTTGCCGCACTGGTGGCTGCGTCCAACGCGGTGTGAAGCGATGCAAGACACTCCGGATATCCTCAGGCGCATCCTTGTCCGCAAGGCGGAAGAGGTGGATGAGCGTCATCGTCTCACCAGCCTGCCTGCGCTGATCCGCAAGCTGGATCAGGCGGAACCGGTCCGGGGGTTTGCTGCCGCGCTGCAGGCGCGGATGGCGGCCGGTCATGCGGCGGTGATTGCAGAAATCAAGAAGGCCTCGCCCAGTCGTGGTGTGTTGCGCGAGGTGTTCGATCCGGTGCAGATTGCACGCAGTTACGAGCAGGGCGGTGCCACCTGTCTTTCGGTGCTGACTGACGTGGACTTTTTCCGGGGTGCGGACAGCTACCTGCAGCAGTCACGCGCGGCCTGCAAGCTGCCGGTGCTGCGCAAGGATTTCGTGATCGATCCCTACCAGGTCTACGAGGCGCGCGCGCTGGGCGCGGATTGCATCCTGCTGATCGCCGCCGCGCTGGGCGACCCCATGCTGCAGGAGCTGTATCAGCTGGCGGTCCATCTGGGCATGGACGCGCTGGTCGAGGTCCATGATGCCGATGAGCTGGACCGGGCGCTGCAGTTGCCGGCTCCCATGGTCGGGATCAACAACCGCAATCTGCGCACCTTTGAAACCACGCTGGATGTGACTCTGAACCTGCTGGGCCATATTCCGGACGACCGTTTCGTCGTTACCGAAAGCGGCATCCATACCCGGGCGGACGTGGAGCGGATGCGCGCGCGGGGCGTCAATGCCTTTCTGGTCGGGGAGGCCTTCATGAAGGCGCCGGAACCGGGTGAGAAGCTGGCCGAGTTGTTCGGTGTGCCGGCGAACGACCGTTAACCGGTTGCGGAACGATACCATCCCATTTACATAAAGAGCGGAATCAGTACCACGTTAATTCAACAGTGTTTCAGGCGTGGTTACCTGGTTTGGGACATCATTACTGACAGTCATTGTCTAAACGATGCATTCCTTCTCCCTCCGGGGCGCCGGCATCCCTGCAGGTGTCCCGGAGGGACAGGGAGTTTGCGGGACAGAAGTGGTTGCGAGGTCTTACTTTGTGCCCTGCTTGCGGGCCGGGGTCACTGCGGGAAGGAAGGGCGGGAATACCGCCCGCGTGGTTCGGATCGGGTGCAGTGAGGGGCCCTAGCGGGTCCCGTACACGACGACCGTTTTACCCTTCACCGAGATATGGCCCTGTTCACCCAGTGCCTTCAGTACACGTCCGGCCATTTCCCGGGAACAGCCGACGATACGGCCGAGTTCCTGGCGGGTCACCCGGATCTGCATGCCGTCCGGGTGGGTCATGGCATCGGGTTCCTTGCACAGGTCCAGCAGGGTATGTGCAATCCGCCCGGTGACGTCCAGAAAGGCCAGGTTACTGACCTTGCGGCTGGTCTTGCGCAGCCGGGTTGCGAGCTGGGCGGTGAGTTCCAGCAGGATATCCGGGTCATCACGGGCGATCTGGCGGAAGCGGGCGTAGCTGATTTCCGCGACCTCGCACTCGCTGCGGGTGCGGATCCAGGCGCTGCGGTTGACGTGCTCGCCGAACAGGCCCATTTCGCCGAAGAAACCGCCGGCATTGATGTAGGCCAGCACGATCTCGTGCCCGTCCTCGTCCTCGATCAGTACGCTGACCGATCCCTTGACGATGTAATACAGCACGTCGGGCGCGTCACCGGCGTAAATGACGACGCTCTTGTTCGGATACTTGCGGCGGTGGCACTGTTCCAGGAACCGGGCCACACACGGGTTGTTCAGCCGGGGTGGCTGGACTTCGCCTTCGTCACCGGGGAGAGCTAGTGTAGTCTGCATGGACCCTGTATCGGGCTGCAGGAATAAAGCTTTAGGGAGCTTCCGGACCGTCAACCCTGTCAGGCAAGGGTGTCTGCAGGTTGCCCGGGTGCCAGGCGGTCATGTCTGCCTTCATTCCCGTGCAGGCAGGCATCCACCCGGAACAATACAGCGATCGGCGCTGCCTCCAGGCCCGGGCAACCAGGCCGGAAACGCCGCGGGACGGGCCCCGGTGGATGATGCCGACTGTGATACGCTTCACACTTTCCGGCGGCGGGGAATGTCCATGAAAGCACGGGTGAAATGGGTCGAGGCGGCGACTTTCGTCGGGGAAT
>CAZMAK010000188.1:0-2661 GCA_964564245.1 uncultured Ectothiorhodospiraceae bacterium
GTATATCCGGTTGCGCAGTGTCATTATCCGACGACTACAGTCTCGTTGACCGCGGCCTGCACTACCTGGCTTTCTGCCATCCGGCCGTCCAGAAAGCACTGTGTGAGATCGAAAACGACCTGTACGGAAAGCGCTTCGGGGATATTCGCTCGGACAACGAGGTGTTCGTTGCGGGCATGCCGCGCTCAGGTACAACCCTGATACTCGAGCTGTTGTACAACACACGAGAGTTTTCGACATATACATACAGGAACATGCCATTCATCCTGTCGCCGATCATCTGGTCCGGCATATCGGGTGGTTTCCGGAAAAAGTCGATACTGAAAGAACGGTCACACGGTGACGGCATGCAGGTGTCGTATGACAGTCCGGAAGCATTTGAAGAAGTTATCTGGCTTGCGTATCTGAAAGAAGAAATTGTCAAACCGGACTTTTTATTGCCGCTGGGCCCTGACAAATGTACCCCGGATTTTGTGCGATCCCTGAGGAATACCATCAGAAAGCTTCTGTATCTCGGCAGGACGGCCCAGGAAGGCAGTACGGACCTGAGGTATTTATCCAAGAATAACGCCAATGTCTCCAGGATCGGCATCCTGTCGGAGTTATTTCCGGATTCAACGATTGTCGTGCCATTCAGGCATCCGCTTGCACATGCAGGTTCCTTGATTAAACAGCACCACAGATTTCTCAAGGAACATTCGACTGATCCGTTCAGCATGCGGTATATGAAATGGCTCGGCCACTATGAGTTCGGCAGGATATTCAGGCCGATAAACTTCGATGACTGGCTTGGAGAACTGGATACGCCCTATGACGCCAATGTGGATTTCTGGGTGGAATACTGGTCGAGAACATATCAATATGCCCTGGACAATAAAACGAGCAATGTCGTTTTCATTGACTTCGACAGGCTTCTCGGGTCCGGGGAGCAGGTACTTGGCAGTCTCGCAGAATGTATCGGCCTGCGTGATGCGCAAAAACTTGTCGGGCAGGGTAACAGGCTACGGATGCCGATGAGTAACAGGATTTCATCGACTGAATGCAGCGGAAATACCTGTCAACGGGCATGCGATATCCACGAGCAGCTCAGGATTGCAGCAATCTGAGCCCCAAGCGGGGTATGTTGCACTGCTGAAAGCGGAGTGATTCCCGGAGTGTTGGCAGCCTTTCTCCTGAAGACTGCCGAGTTCCCGTCACCGATATGACGCGTTCAATGAATTCCCGTCGAGCTGTAAAATGTTTCGTGCAGCGATAAGGATAAGATTAACGAGTCCGAAGCACATAATGATTGTTGGATAACCGGGCGTAAAGCGTGGGTAGTGCAGCAGACCACACGACGCTGCAACTGGCAGGTGAGAACGCTATCCGGGGTAATTCTTCCGCGCACAGGACACTGACCGGCCGCTGCGAGAAGGCGTTCGTGTCACACCGTCTCATGGCTTTCAACCTCGAACATCCCCTCCCGCTCAAGTGCGCGGATCACGCAGACGTCACGTTCGATCGAGTGGATGTCCTCGTCGATCAAGGTGACCACGCCGGCCACGCGCTTGAGCATGTCACCCGGCTGCGCGCTGACGGAGGCGGAATGCAGCGTGGGCAGTCGCCGTATCTCATCGAGGCCCCGGACACGTACCAGGCGTCCGCGCCGGTGCGGCACCAGGAACAGGTTGACAGCACGCCTCTGCAGGCGAGGCTGCTCGTCCAGCGACGCAAGGAACCGCGCCGGCTCGAGCAGCACGTCGACGGTTTCATCGATCTGGCAGAACCCTCCGCAGATACCGCTCAGCAGCGCACCGATGCCGCCCGAGAGTCGGGCGGCGGCCTCCACCAGCACCGGCTCTCCGTCCAGCCACATCAGTTCGCATTGTGCAGCACCGAAATTGATGTCGAGGGCGTCGAGCACCCTGAACGCATAGGCCTGCAGCGCTGCCTGCCGCTCTCCGGCATAGGGCAGCAGCGTCATCGCGTCATAGGAGACGAATTCTCCGGCTGCACCGGCCGGCGGGCGGCTGTACTCCCAGATCGCGGTCGTCTTCCTGTGGCCGTCGAGGCTGACCGTGTCCACGATATATTCGGTGCCGGGAAGGAACTCCTGGACGAGGACCGCGGGGTTACGGTAGCCCAGCACGTTGGTGGAGGACAGGATCCTGCCGGCGGCCTCTCGCAACTCGTCGGCGGAACGGCAGAAAGCAACGCCGTCGGAGGCTACGCTCTTGGGCGGTTTCACGATCACCGGCCAGTCCAGCGTGCTTTCCGTCCAGTCGACGATTTCCCCGACATCGCTCGACAGGAACTGCGCTGCGGTGCGCAGGCCCCGGGCCTGTACCGCCTCCGCCATCAGATACTTGTCCCGCCTGGCCTTGCACAGCGTCGCCCCGTTGGCGGGCAGATCCAGGTCATTGCCCAGCTGCTCGGCCAGTTCGACGCCGGACTCGCCGCCCGGCAATACGAAGGCCGGCCGGTAACGTGTTACCGTGTCCAGTGTTCGCGCGTAATCATCTTCGTGCCGGATGATGTCCCAGAATACGGCCGGGTTGAAGCGCGACCTCATCGCCTTCGGGATCGCCGGTGAACTTTCCACCGCGATGCATTTCACCCCGCGGGCGCGCAGTGCCTCGGCAAGCATGGCACCCGCGGAATACGGGTCCACGATGACGATGC
>CAZMAK010000189.1:0-2655 GCA_964564245.1 uncultured Ectothiorhodospiraceae bacterium
TTTCAGTATCAGAAAATGTACCCGGCCCCATTATTACCCTTCATTGGGCGAGCCGGCATTGCAGCGCCGATGCGAGCCCCGCTGTCACGTCGGCCAGGCGTTCGATATCGACCGTGGTGACGATATCCGATGCCCGGTGGTAATTCGGATTCCGGAACTGCGCAGTATCGGTGACCATGATGGCCGGGTACCCATTATCCCAGAAGGGTGCATGATCGGAGCGACGGACGTGCTCGATCCGGTCAGTGGGTACGGAGATGCCCTCGGCAGGAACCGTGCTGGTGGCCCGAAAGCCTGCGATCAGGCGATGCAAAAAGGCCCGCGAGCGCAGATCAGATACCATCAACAAGAAGTTGCCGCGGTCGGGGAAGAAGCGTCCAAACAGGGTGGGGCGCTGTTGCGACCCGTCCCGGTCGGAAAAATAACCGATGCTCTCCAGGCACAGCATGCCCTGCAGGGTTTCACCACGTGCGGCTGCGGTGGATGCGGCGACGCGGCTGCCCTGGAACTCCGTGTAACCCAGAGGTGCCTCTTCGTTGGTAAAGGCGATCAGGCGCAGTCGTGGATCTTTCGGCAGGGCGCGTGCGATCTCCAGCAAGGCCGCCACGCCCGAGGCGTTGTCGTCGGCGCCGGGCGAGTCCGGCACCGTGTCGTAATGTGCACCGATCACCAGCAGGTCCCGGCTGGCCGGGCGTTCGGCCTGTGCCACGACATTGAAATGCCAGTCTTCCGGACCCGTGTATTGCCGTTGTGTCGACCAGCCCTGTTGCCTGAATTCGCGTTCAATGTAAGAGGCCGTTGCCTCAAGTTCGCGCGACTGTCCGGAAGCGCGCGGCCCGATATCGGACGCCAGATACGTGATATGTCGCGAGAGTCTGGTTGCCAGTTCGGGCCGCATACTGTCAGACGGCCTGCATGCAGTATCCGGCCCGGGTGTCCAGAGGATCATCCACCAGAGGAATCCGCACAGCGCCACGCAGATCACCAGGACGCCGGACAGTAACCGCAGGCTTCTCATAGAGTGCTGATCCATTCAACAAATCAGGTAACCAGCGGGACAGACCAGGATTTAATCAAAATCTTTTCAAGCCTGCCTGCCCCAGGTAATTGTGGTCTGCCCCCTGTGATCCAGGCCGACCTGCGCCATCTCCGGCAGAGCCTCGACAAGAAGCTACCAACGGGAACCAATTGCCGCTTTAAGCGGGAGATTGAACAAGTCCTGGCAATCCGGCTGGGCAACGGCCAGCGCAGACGGCCAGGAAAAGCACAGGAATCATTGTATCCGGCCCCTTTATTTGATCAGAATGGTTTCTTGCCTGGCCCCGCAAAGTACCAGAGGATCAGGCCGATCAGTGGCAGGAGAAGCACCACCAGAGACCAAACCAACTTTTCAATACCCTTTGCCGAACTTTGCAGGATCATCACAATTGCAAAAATGTCCGCAATCAGAATAACAAGACCGCCAATTCCAGATAATTCCATAGCTTCCTCCAATTGTCGATTATTCAGTATCCTGTTCTAACCTTAACAGGCTGTTGAAAATTTCTGATGTAATACCGGGGGTCAGTGTACTCATTTATTTTTTCAGCACCTTCATTCCACATCCCTGGCTGGAAATTATCGCGAATAAAGCCGAACGGACTGATCTAACAGGTATACTGTCCCCGGTATTCAATTTAATCAAGTTGTTACAAACCTGTCCGCCCAGCAGGATATTGAACAAGTGCTGACAATCCGGCCGGGTAACGGCCAGCGCAGACGGCCAGGAGAAGCACAGGAATCATTGTATCCGTCCCATGTATTAGAGAAACTTGTGCGCTGATACCTCATTGGTCGGAATCGGGCATGGCGCCAGCACGTGTCCTATAATCACCAGGCATTCAAACACACGAGGAGAAATGTCCATGCCACGCACATTCACCACGGGAAAATCGCTACTGTTTTCACTCACGCTGGCAGCCCTCGCCACACTGGCGCCGTTCGCCGCCCATTCCGGCGTAGCCCTGGAAAGCATGACCGCTGCGACACACGCCGGTTACGCCGCCGAATCCACCTCGCTCGATGACGTGCACAAGCATCTTCACCACGCGATCAATTGCCTGGTCGGGCCGAAAGGCGACGGATTTGACGCGACCCAGGAGAATCCGTGCGCAAGAGACGGAAACGGTGCTATCCCGGATGAAACGGACGACGCCCGCAAGGCCAAACTGGAAGCGGCAGTTGCCGAAGCAAAGCGTGGCCTTGCCGCCACCGATCTTGCCGCGGCACAGGCCAGTGCGCACAAAACCGAGTCCATGCTGCAATCGGTGAAGTAACGCCGTAACAGGGGACAGTATACCTGTTTATCAGGGTCGTTCGGTTTGCTCCGTTTGAACGCAATTCTGTGGACACATACTGATTTATATGTCACCACAGCCAATTCACACCCCAACTGGAAAGCGACAGAGAGTAGAAAGCAACGGACCTGGCGAACAGGTATACTGTCCCCGGAATAAAATCAAGAGGTGGTAAAAATGAAACCATTAATACTCCTTGTGTCAGGCACTGTAATGCTCATCGCATCAATTTCCGCTAACGCACAATGGGAAGCGCTACCAGACCGCGCGCCAGTCCCCGCCGACAATCCGATGACGCCCGCAAAGGTCGAACTGGGGA
>CAZMAK010000190.1:0-2644 GCA_964564245.1 uncultured Ectothiorhodospiraceae bacterium
CGTTGATGATCTTCAGCCAGTCCTGCGGCACCGAGGAGGAGCCGTGCATCACCAGGTGGGTGTCCGGGATGCGGGCATGGATTTCCTTGATGCGGTCGATGGCCAGGATGTCGCCGGTCGGCGGACGGGTGAACTTGTAGGCGCCATGACTGGTGCCGATGGCGATCGCCAGCGCATCACACTTGGTGTCTTCCACGAACCGGGCCGCCTCTTCGGGGTCGGTCAGCAACTGCGAGTGATCCAGCACGCCCTCGGCGCCGGAACCGTCCTCCTCGCCCATCATGCCGGTTTCCAGCGAACCCAGGCAACCCAGCTCGCCTTCCACGGACACACCGCAGGCGTGTGCCATGGCCACGGTGCGGGCCGTCACGTCGACGTTGTACTCGTAACTCATCGGGGTCTTCATGTCCTCACCCAGCGAACCGTCCATCATCACCGAGCTGAAACCGAGCTGGATGGAACGCTGGCACACGGCCGGCGATGCGCCGTGGTCCTGGTGTACGACCAGCGGGATATGCGGCCACTGCTCGACGGCGGCCTGCATGAGGTGACGCAGGAACGGAGCACCGGCATAGGAACGCGCACCGGCGGAGGCCTGGCAGATCACCGGGCTGTCGGTCTCCTCGGCGGCCTCCATGATCGCGTGCATCTGTTCCATGTTGTTGACGTTGAACGCCGGACAGCCGTAGCCGTGTTCGGCGGCGTGATCCAGTAACTGACGTAGTGAAATAATGGCCATTGTCTTCTCCTCGGAATGCTTCGTGTTTAGCTGCTCATTGATAAACCGGCTGATCTGCACGATCAGCGCTGATAGACCGGCCCCCCGCAGGTGCCCGGTACAAACTACTGTTCCATTATCTCGTGTTTGCCCACGGTAATGATCTTCATCGCGTTGGTACCTCCCAGCACACCCATCAGGTCACCCTTGGTGATGATCACCAGGTCACCGTCCCGCACCGCGCCACGGCGTACCAGTTCATCGATCGCTTCCCTGTTCACGGTCGCATGGTCGGGTGTGGTCACGTCGAAACTCACCGGGTAGACGCCACGATACAGCGTGACCTTGCGGCGTGTCTCCACATGCCGGGTCATGGCAAAGATCGGAATGCCGGAACTGATGCGCGACATCCACAGCGGCGTTGCACCGGACTCGGTCAGTGCCGCAATGGCCTTTGCACCCAGCGCATTGGCCGTGTACATGGTGGCCTTGGCGATCGCCTCGTCGGCGCGCTTGAAGCGGATGTTGATGCGGCGCTCCGCCGCCGAGGTGATGCGCTGGCGCTCGGCACCGGCGCAGATCCGGTCCATCGCCTCGATCACCTTGGCAGGATAGCGTCCCGCCGCGGTCTCGGCCGACAGCATGACCGCGTCGGTGCCGTCGATAACCGCGTTCGCAACGTCGAACACCTCGGCCCGGGTCGGGATCGGGCTTTCCACCATGGACTGCATCATCTGCGTGGCGGTGATTACCACGCGGTCCAGCGAACGCGCCACCTGGATAATGCGCTTCTGTACGGCGGGCAGTTCCGCATCGCCGATTTCCACGCCGAGGTCGCCACGTGCGATCATGACCACGTCGGCGGCCTGGATGATCTCTTCCAGGGCGTTCAGCGCCTCGGCCCGCTCGATCTTGGCGACAATACCGCCGTGACCGCCGGCCGCGCGCAACAGCTCGCGCGCCTGGTGAATATCGTCCGCACTGCGCGGAAAGGAAATCGCCACGTAGTCGGCACCCATCGCGGCCGCAACCTTGATGTCCTCGCGGTCCTTGTCGGTCAGTGACCGCGCCGACAGGCCGCCTCCGAGCCGGTTGATGCCCTTGTTGTTGGACAGGTGCCCGCCGACCATCACGCGGCAATGGACTTCCTGGCCCTGGACCTCCTCCACCCAGAATACCAGCATGCCGTCGTCCAGCAGCAGCGTGTCACCGCGCGAGACATCATCCGGCAGGCCCTTGTAGGAGATGCCGACCCGCTCGCGCGTGCCGTCACCGGCGCCCAGCGCGGCATCCAGGATGAAGTGGTCGTCCTTCTCAAGGATGATGCGATCCTCACGGAAACGCTCGATCCGGATCTTCGGGCCCTGCAGGTCGCACAGCACACCGACCTGGTGGCCGTGGGCACGGGCACGGTTACGTACCGTTTCGGCGCGCCGGATGTGGTCTTCGTGGCTACCGTGCGAGAAATTGATCCGCACCACGTCCATCCCGGCCCGGATCATTTCATCGAGCATACTCTCGTTGTCCGTGGCCGGACCCAGCGTAGCTACGATCTTGGTACGTCTTGGCATAGGTTGTCTGTCCGGATACTGCGCCAGTGGGAGCCTGATTATCCTGTTTTTGCCCGCTCTTCCAGCATGGCGACCGCAGGCAGGGTCTTGCCCTCGAGATACTCGAGGAACGCCCCGCCGGCCGTCGAGATGTAGGACACCTTGTCATAGATATCGTATTTCTGGATCGCCGCAATGGTGTCACCGCCGCCGGCCAGGCTGAAGCCCTTCGCATTGGCAATGGCCATCGAAACCGTCTTCGTGCCCGCACCGAACTGGTCGAACTCGAACACGCCGACCGGACCGTTCCAGACGATGGTACCGGCCTTGCCGATGATGTCCGCCAGTTCCTGCGCCGACTGCGGACCGATGTCGA
>CAZMAK010000191.1:0-2622 GCA_964564245.1 uncultured Ectothiorhodospiraceae bacterium
CACGCCGCTGTAGATGGTGACGTCGAAGCGCAGGCTGCTGATGGCGTAGCACAGCGCGTAGAGGACGGTAGTGGAAACTACCGGCAGCAGGCGTGATAACACTGCGGACGCCATATTCCTGTTACTGGTGATACGGCACGCTCAGTTCGTGCACGGCCTCGACCAGCGCGGCGGCATGTTCCGGGTTCACATCCGGATGGATGCCGTGGCCGAGGTTGAACACGTGGCCGGGACCGTGGCCGAACGCGGCGAGCACGCCGCCGACCCGCTCGCGGATGATGGCCGGTGGTGCGTACAGCACGGACGGGTCGAGATTGCCCTGCAGCGCGACGCGATCGCCCACGCGCCGGCGTGCCGCGGTCATATCCGTTGACCAGTCGAGGCCGAGTGCATCGGCGCCGGTATCGGCCATTGCACCCAGCCACTGTCCACCCCCCTTGGTGAACAGGATCACCGGGACGCGCCGTCCGTCCGCCTCGCGTGTCAGCCCGTCGATGATGCGCTGCATGTACTGCAGCGAGAAATCGCGGTAGTCGGCCGGTGTCAGCACGCCGCCCCAGGTGTCGAAGATCATGACCGCCTGTGCACCCGCGGCGATCTGTGCATTGAGATAGCGCGTGACCGAGTCCGCCACGCGTCCGAGCAGGTTATGCAACAGCCCAGGCTCGCCGTACAGCATGCCCTTGATGGCGGAATAGGTCCTGGTGGAACCGCCCTCGACCATGTAGGTGGCCAGTGTCCACGGGCTGCCGGAGAAACCGATCAGTGGCACGCGGCCGTGCAATTCCCGGCGGATCAGGCGCACCGCGTCCATGACATAGCGCAGCTCGTCCTCCGGGTCCGGCGCGCCCAGTGCCTCGACAGCGGCGCGGCTGCGCACCGGCCGTTTGAAACGCGGGCCTTCGCCCTCCTCGAAATACAGGCCCAGGCCCATCGCGTCGGGCACGGTGAGGATGTCGGAGAACAGGATAGCGGCGTCGAGCGGGAAGCGATCCAGTGGCTGCAGCGTGACCTCGCAGGCCAGTTCGGGATTGGTGCACAGATCCATGAAGCTGCCGGCACGGGCGCGTGTCGCGCGGTACTCGGGCAGGTAACGCCCGGCCTGGCGCATCATCCATACCGGGGTGATGTCGACGGGTTCACGCAGCAGGGCGCGCAGAAAGCGGTCGTTTTTGAGTGGTTGCATGGGGAGTAGTGTATGTGTGTTTTACCGTGATTGTAATGTCCGGGCGTGGTACGCCCCTGGCGGGGCGAGGTCCTGTTATCTGCACAGCCAGAGAAAAGGAGCCACCGTCAGGCGGGACCCTGGCAAAATTACCGCGGTAAATCCGAACTCCCCATCAGATATTCATCGATCGCCCGCGCGCACTGCCGCCCTTCGCGGATCGCCCACACCACCAGTGACTGGCCGCGGCGCATGTCGCCGGCGGCGAACACCTTGTCGATGGAGGTGTGATAGGCCTGCCCGCCCTCGGTGCTGCCGGCCACGTTGCCGCGCGGGTCGAATGCCACGCCGAGTTCCTGCAGCATGCCCTCGTGCACCGGGTGCACGAAGCCCATGGCCAGCAGCACCAGGTCGGCCTGCAGCGTGAATTCGCTGCCGGCAATCTCCTGCATCTGCCAGCGGCCCGCGGAATCCTTTTCCCAGTTGACACGAATGCAGTGGATGGCGGTGACCTTGCCATCCTTGCCTTCCAGTGATTTCGTCGCCACGGACCAGTCGCGAACCGCACCTTCATTCTGCGAGCTGGAGGTACGCAGCTTGTTCGGCCAGTCCGGCCAGGTCAGGCCCTTGTTCACCTGTTCCGGTGGCCGGGGCAGGATTTCCAGTTGTGTCACCGAACGCGCACCCTGGCGAAACGAGGTGCCGATGCAGTCGGAGCCGGTGTCGCCGCCGCCGATGACGATGACATGCTTGTCCTTCGCCGTCAGGGCGATTTCCGGATCGATGGTGTCACCGGCATTGCGCTTGTTCTGTTGTGGCAGGAAGTGCATGGCGAAATGCACGCCGTTGAGTTCGCGCCCCGGTACCTCCAGGTCGCGCGGATGTTCCGATCCACCGGTCAGCGCCACGGCATCGAACCGGGCGAGCAACTCGCCGGCCGGTGTGCTGACACCGATATGCGCGTTGGTGTGGAATGCCACGCCTTCTGCGGACATCTGCTCCACGCGCCGGTCGATGATGTGCTTCTCCATCTTGAAGTCGGGAATGCCGTAGCGCAGCAGGCCGCCGACGCGGTCCGCCTTTTCGAATACCTCGACCGCGTGTCCGGCACGTGCGAGTTGCTGGGCACAGGCCAGCCCGGCCGGGCCGGAGCCGACCACGGCGACACGCTTGCCGGTCCGGTGCGCTGCCGGTTGCGGTTTGATCCAGCCCTGTTCCCAGCCCTTGTCGACGATCGAGCATTCGATGGTCTTGATGGTGACCGGGTTATCGTCGATGTTCAGCGTGCAGGCCTCTTCGCACGGCGCCGGGCAGATGCGGCCGGTGAATTCCGGGAAGTTGTTGGTCGACTGCAGCACGGTGAGCGCTTCCTGCCACTGGCCGTGGTACACCAGGTCATTCCAGTCCGGGATGATGTTGTTGACCGGGCAGCCCTGGTGACAGAACGGGATGCCGCA
>CAZMAK010000192.1:0-2613 GCA_964564245.1 uncultured Ectothiorhodospiraceae bacterium
GGGGAACGCCTACAGGAAGGCCCGGTAGTGGACGCAATAACACCTGGTGGTGTGATTTTGTCATTCCGAGGCCAGCGTTTCCGGATGCAGGCTCAATAAACAACAAGTTAGGGCTCTTTGATGCTGAAATTAAAAGCTATTGCCGGTGTGGCGTTTTGCCTCTCGGCGGCGTTGTCCACCGGTACTGCCCTTGCTGACAAGGCGTTCGCCGGCCACTCGCGCACCAGCCAGCTGATTGTTCGGTTGAGTGACGATGGGGTGAGGCGTACCCAGGCAGTGGGGCGTGGTCAGCTCGTTCCGGGCATGGAACTGCCGGACGGACGGCAGCTGAAACTGCTTCGTCGCGTGGATGGCAATGCTATCGTAGTCCAGTTACCCGAAGCCGTCAGTCTCGACGAGGCCCGGACGATGGCCGCCGAACTGGCTGCGCAGCCGGGGATCGCCGCCGTTGAGCCGGACAAGCGATTCTATCCCGCGCTGGTGCCCACCGACCCGGAGTACCTGCCGGGCGTCGATGCTGTCCATGACCCGGGTCAGTGGAACCTTTTTGAGGACACGGCCGGCATACGCATGCCAGCTGCCTGGGACCAGTCGACCGGGTCCAGCGCTGTGGTCGTGGCTGTGCTGGATACCGGCATTATCCCGCATCGCGATCTGGGCCTGACTTCCGGTCGCGTCCTGCCCGGTTACGATTTTTTCAGTAATGTTGCCCGCGATAATGACGGTACCCCGGGTCGCGACAGTGATCCGACCGACCCGGGCGATGCCACGGTAAACGACGAATGCGGCCCCGGCGAAATCGGGGAAGACAGCTCATGGCACGGGCTGTCCGTGACTGGCGTTATTGGCGCCGAGTCCGACAACAATCTGGATATCGCCGGTATCGATTTCAATGCCAGACTGTTGCCGATCCGAGTGCTGGGCAAATGCGGCGGTGATCTGTCCGACGTCGCCGACGCGATTCGCTGGGCAGCGGGCCTGCCGGTCACCGGTGTGCCCGGCAATCCAACCCCCGCAAAGGTCATCAACCTGAGCCTCACCGGTGCGGGCGCCTGTTCACAGGCAGAGCAGTCTGCGATCAATGCGGCCGTGACGGCCGGTGCCGTGGTGGTTGTCGCCGCCGGCAACGAGGGCGGCAATGTACAGGATGTCAGTCCTGCGAACTGCATGAACGTGATTGTCGTGGGCGCTATCGCCCGTGACGGGCGTATTGCGGCGTATTCGAATGTGGGCGCCAATATCGATCTAACGGCACCTGGCGGCGATGACCCGGTACCGGAAGATCTGGTTAATAATCCGCCAAACGGAATCCTGACATTGTCCAACTTCGGTACGACCACGGCTGCCGGGGACGCTCTGGCGGTTATTCAGGGCACCAGCTTTAGCGCTGCCCAGGTGTCTGCAGTGGTCTCGCTGATGTTCGCTGTGAACCCCGCTCTCACCCCCGGGCTACTGGAGAATGTGCTCAAGGGCAGCACACGGGCTTTCCCGGATGCCAGTTGCAATACCAGTCTGTGCGGTACGGGTGTGCTGGATGCCAGCGCGGCGCTGGCCGGCGCGGCCGATCCGACCTCTGTTGTGGGAATAAGCGCCAACACCAGCGGTGGTGGTGGCTGTACGCTGTCCGCGGCGCCGCGGGCCTTTGATCCGTTGTTGTGGCTGCTGGCAGCCATCGCGGGCTGTGTCCCGGCGTGTCGCCGCTTCCGGTGCTGATCTCTCACCGTGTTACACGCCATTCAGAAGTTCTTTCGCGGGAAAATCGGTGTCGATAGCGATTCCGGGCCGGATGAGCACGGATTGCATCTCGCCACCGCGGCGCTGCTGTTCGAAATGTTGCGCGCGGACAATGACGAGCACCCGAAAGAGCGGCGGACGCTGGAAAAGGCATTGCAGACACAGTTCGATCTGAGCAAGGCCGAAACGCATGAGCTGGCTGCGCTGGCGGATCGCGAGGCTGCCGAGTCTACATCCCTGTACCAGTTTACGGGCCTGATCAATGAGCATTTTGCGCCGGAACAAAAGCTGCATGTGGTGGAAATGCTGTGGCAGGTGGCCTTTGCAGACGGCCATCTGGATCCGTATGAGGAAGCGCTGGTGCGCAAAATCGCGGATCTGATCTACGTGCCGCACCGGGATTTTATTCAATCCAAGCACCGCGTGATGCAGGCGCTGAAATAAAAAAGGCAGCCGATCAGGCTGCCTTTAGCGTGGTGAAATCGTTTTTTGCTCTTTGGCATTCCGTTCCCGGAGATCACACCTTCCCGCTGCCGCTGTCAGGCGAATGCCTGATTAAACCATATCTTTCAATGCCTTCAGTGGCAGCACCTTGACCACATTGCGGGCTGGTTTGGCCTTGAATGTCATGGCTTCACCGGTAAAGGGATTGACGCCCTTGCGTGCCTTGGTGGCGGGTTTACGCACAACCTTGATCTTCATCAGGCCCGGCACGGTGTACACGCCGGGACCGGTACGGCGCAAATCGCGCTTGATCAGGCCACTGAGGGATTCGAACACGGCACCAACATCTTTCTTGGTGAGTCCGGTTTTCTCTGCGACAAAGGTGTAGGTTTCGGCTTTGGTGGTGGGCTTCTTAACCGCCTTGGAAGCGACCTT
>CAZMAK010000193.1:0-2590 GCA_964564245.1 uncultured Ectothiorhodospiraceae bacterium
CCCGATGTGCCGGAAGACTACGTGCACCGGACCGGCCGTGCCGGGCTTGCTGGTAACGAGGGGCATGCGGTATTGCTGGTGTTCGTTGACGGGCACAAGTTGCTGGTGGATCGAGCGTCTGCTCAAGCGTGCTCTGCCGAAGGTGGTGTTTGCAGGCTACGAGGTCAATTCCGCACTGCGCGCGGGACCGGATCGCAGGAACGGCAATGGTGCGTGTGGTGGCGGCAAGCCCGTCAATCGTTCCGGTACCCGGCCGCGTGGCCAGGCCGGCAATGCGCGTCCGGCCAGTGCGGGTGCGGGGCATGAACGCCGTTCGCGCCAGTCGACTCGTCGGGCCACGCCGGCCGGCTATCGGGATGGTCCTTGCATCGGTTCGCGGTTGCTGCCTGCAGGACAACCCGTTCAACCCAGTACCTGCCGTAGCAGGGCGGGTGTGTGGATGACGGATGCCACATCCGTTTCGGCAAACTCCAGACTCACTCGATCACTCGCAATCGGCCGGAATAACCGGTTCTCGAAAGCGACATGATCCGGATGCCCGCGATAACTTTCGAGCACTTTTTCATGTGCCAGCTCAACGAGCCAGCAGAACCTGTAGCTTGGTTGCTCCGAGGTCGCCCAGCCCGAGATGACGCGTCGCACGCCAGGTATCCGGGCAAGTACTTCCTTGCCTTGTGTTATCACGGCCTCGGTCTGAGCTTCCGAGCCGTACTCGATGTTGTACAGCATGACATGATGGACAGGTTGCCACGGTCTGCATTGCACCAGGATTTCTGCAGCGCGGCCGGCTGACCCCCAGATGTGCATGCAGCGTTCCACCTCGGCGAAGATACGCCCGCGTACCTGGTTTACCAGGCCCGTGTAGTCGTTCTTCGTACCGACACGCGCATTCTCCCGGATGCATTTGCCGGCGATATCAGACAGCGCGGTGTAATAGTTGATTTTTGCAACACCGCAGGCAATCAGGCGTCGGTACTGGTCTTCAGTCAGGCCGCTTCCGCCGTGGATGACGAGCGGCAGGCCGAGCGCCGAATTGATGCGCCGGAGGCGGTCGATGTCGAGTCTGGGCCTGCCGCGCATGCGTCCGTGCGCGGTACCGATGGAAACGGCCAGGCTGTCAATGCCGGTACGCTCGGCGTAGGCCGTGGCTTCAGCCACCGAGGTATAAACCGCTTCATCGGCGTGATCGGTCGTATCGTTGTCCTGGATGCAGGCAACGTAGCCGAGTTCCCCTTCCACACTCACACCGCAGCGGTGGGCGATGTCGACTACCTGGCGGGTGCTGCTGACTTTGACGGCAAAGGTCTCGTCTGGACAATCCACCATGACACTGTTGCAGCCAAGATTGATGGCGTTGACCGCAGACTCGCTGGAGCTGCCATGGTCCAGGTGTATCGCAACCGGTATCGCAGCTCGGCGTGCGGCGCGTTCTGTGGCGGTCATCATGAGCTCGAAGTCATCCGGTTTGAAGTCTGCCTCGGCCAGGCTCAGCACAACCGGTGAACGGCACAGCTCCGCGGCATCCAGGATGGCCCTCAGGAAATCGTAGCTTACCAGGTTGAAGCCACCTACCGCGTAGTTGTTCTGGTAGGCATGATTCAGCATGTCATGCATGTCAACCAAAGGCATGGTGCGTCCTCCGTGTGCCCCTGTCAGTCAGTTGTATCCGGCATTTCTGTGTCAGCAAAAGTCTTCGCCATCATCATCTCCGCTGTGTCCGGGATCCAGGTCATCATCATGGCCGGCTATAGCCCGGCCCAGGTCAGTGAGTGCATCGTGCAGCACGGCGATTGCCACGTCACCGGTTTGCGCGTGTCGCAGCTCGAGATCCGCCTGCAGCGCCGCAAGCCGGTTGAGCAACAGGCCCTGGCGGTCGATCGGACCCATCGACCAGCCGACCATGTCCGCAATGGCGCGGATTTCACGGGCCAGCGATTCGCAATGTTCCGCCGACCCGCCGGTCTGTGCGACCGTGTTGATGGAGCGCAGCAGTTCGGGAAGTTTCATCTCCGGGATACCTGGCCGGTGGCTAGACCGTTTCCTGGTCAAGTTGCCCTTCGCTGAATACCCGGCTGGCGAGTACATCTTCTGCCTCAAGCGTCATAAGGTCATCCCTTGTCATGGGGCCTGAACGCCGTCCGAACAGGCGATTTGCCTGGCGCAGGCGGGCACGGTCCAGCGCATTGCGCACGGAGCGTGCATTGGAAAAATGCTCCATGGTCATGCGCAGTTTCAGGTAACGGACGAATGCTTCTTCCGCGGACGGGCTGAAATGGTAGTTCTGGTCCGCCAGCATGAGTTTCGCGATGGCAAGCAGCTCGTCCGGCCGGTAGTCGGGAAAATCGATATGATGGGCGATGCGCGAACGCATGCCGGGATTGGACTGGAAGAACTTGTCCATCTTGTCCTTGTAGCCGGCCAGGATCACCACCAGATCATCGCGGTTGTTTTCCATGACCTGCAGCAGGATCTCGATGGATTCGGCGCCATAGTCGCGCTCGTTTTCGGGTTTGTAAAGATAATAGGCCTCGTCGATAAACAGCACACCGCCCATGGCCTTCTTGATGACTTCCTTGGTCTTGGGTGCCGT
>CAZMAK010000194.1:0-2554 GCA_964564245.1 uncultured Ectothiorhodospiraceae bacterium
ACCGTTACGGGCCCGGGCATCCAGTCCGGCGCAAAGGTTCTTGTCTGGGGTGGTTCAGCACAGGTGAGCCATCTCGGCCTCCAGGGTAATGCGCTGGATGTGGCGGTCGCTGGAAACTATGCTTTTGTCGCTGCTGACAGCGCGGGCTTGCACGTAGTAGACATCTCGGATCCTGCCAATCCGGTTCTGGTCGCAACAGTTGCAACCAACGGTAATGCCCAACGCATTCAGATATCCGGCAATCTTGCCTACGTAAGCAGCGCTGCCGGCGGGCTGGACGTCATCGACATTTCCGATCCGACCGCTCCCGCCCTGCTGACCACGCCATCACTTGCCTCCACCACCACGGATGCCCGTGTTGCCGCGCCCTACGCCTTTGTCACCAACGGGCAGCCGCAGATCACGCCAGCGCCATCCAGTGTGCTGACATCACTGGCGCTGTACGTTCCACTCGATGACCGGGTCAGCGGCGGCGTTGGGACCGATATCACCGTGAAGACCGGGCCAGCCATGCTGAGTCTCGCGGAAATCGCATCCGGAACCCTGATCGTTCCTAGCGTCCATTATACGGTTGAGAACAATTTTGGCTCCAATGGCGGAACGATGGTATTTCCCGGCGGGACCGGAGATGGCCCGCTGATCGCCGGAGACAGGGACGATTACAAGTCGCTGCTGAATTTCGGGGACAGACCGGCGATCCTCAGTTTCTGGGTCGACCATGACACCTCGACCACGAGCGGAGGCTCCATCGTATCAGCTGGGCCGAATGGCTATCATTCCCCCGGCAGCGGTGGCTGGTCTGCCTACACGGGTAACGGTAATGGCAAGGTCTGGTTTGTCGTCGCGCGCAAGAATTCACCGTCCGGTGCAGACTGCACCGTATACAGCATCGCTGGCAGCATGGTATCGGTCACGGACGGCACGCGGCATCATGTTGTGATCGTCTACGATCCCTCGCAAGAGATGCTGTACCTGTACACGGATGGCGTGAAAGGCGGAACAAGGGACCTGGCGGGGTGCCGCGCAGACACCGAGGGAGACGATGCCGGAACCGCACAGGGACAAGACAAGGACTGGTTCACGATTGGTGAGGCCGGCCAGGCCTATAACGGTCGCCTGTTCTACAACGGTTCCATACAGGACCTGTATGTTTTCACCCCTCCGGCCATACCGGATGACATCGATGCCATCGTCAGCGAGTGGTACACCCTGGGCATGCCTGGAGCAAGGGCGGTCGGTAAACTCTGATGCGAATACCCGTACGTGCATTGCTGTTGCTGGTGTGCTGCTGGTCGACGCAGGCCCACGCACTGCTCTGGCGTCTCGGGGCGATCTCCGAAAATACCCTGCGGATCTTTGCCACCACCGGGAGCACCCAGAAGGCGATCTCCGTCGACGTTCCTGGAGTGGGAACATTTTCCGCAACGGAATCGGTCTGGACCGATACTTCTGACGGTAGCCCGGCCAATACCTACTATGCCGTGATTGAAGTAACCGGTCTGCAACCCTTGACGACGTATTCCTATACCATCTCCGAGGACACCGTTAGCAAGGGAGGGGGTACATTCCGCACCCTGCCCACCGACCCGTCGTTCCCCTTCGAGCTTGCACTGATCGGCTGCAACACCTCCAGGAGCGACGGTCTCAAGGACGAGATCGTCAACCATTCCTATGCCAGGGGCGGTGCACTTATTGCGATCGTGCACGTGGACGACATTTCCTATATCGATGCACAGACCGCCTCCAACATCGAGGGAGTCACCTCGACAGGCAAGCCACGACTGACAAAACTGGCGTACGATTACGCCGCCTCCTGGATCAGGGAACTGAGCAAAGTTGACGATCACCAGGACTGGATCGATCACAACCTGCAGACGTTCTGGATGTGGGGGGATCACGAGGTCAACAATGATTTCATGACCGGCGTGGGCGGCATCACCCAGAACAGTGCCGGCACCAGGGCACCGAACGAGCACGTAACTTATGACAACCTGATGTGGGTTGCTGCCAATGCCGCGTACAGCAAGTTTGCTCTGGCCGCACCGGACTCGTTTGATCATACTTACCCGGCCAGCGGAACGGACGGGAAAACCTATGCCTACGGCATCGACATCGGTCCTGTCAGATTTTTCATCCATGACAGGAATTCTGCGGTGGAGTGTCACGACTGTGTACCCGATGTCCAGTGCCCCGGCAAGATCTGCGGGGAAATCACCGGACACGAACCCTATGCCGAGAACTTCGGGAAAACCCAGCTCGACCACCTCAAGTCCTGGCTGGACGATACATCCCATCCCTTCAAGATCCTGTTCTCCGGAATCACCATCGGGGGGCACAGCATCCTCGAGAACCAACCATGGCTGTCCTGGTGGCCATCCGAGTTTCATAACTTCGAGTCATGGCTCGACAGCATGCCTAACCTGAACGGGACCAGCGGGAATTTTCTCTACGTTGCCGGAGATCGGCACAATTTCGGCGTTTACAAGCGTTCGAAGTCTGCACCGATCAACGGCGGTGCCAACTTCATGGACTATTACATCGGTACGATCAACGG
>CAZMAK010000195.1:0-2542 GCA_964564245.1 uncultured Ectothiorhodospiraceae bacterium
CCCTGCACTGCGCGGCGCCCCGCAGAAGCGCGGCGTCTGCACGCGCGTCTACACCACGACCCCGAAGAAGCCGAACTCCGCGCTGCGCAAGGTCGCCCGTGTACGCCTGACCAACGGCTTCGAGGTGACTACATATATTGGTGGCGAAGGCCACAACCTGCAGGAGCACTCGGTGGTGCTGATCCGCGGCGGTCGTGTAAAGGACCTGCCGGGTGTGCGTTACCACACGGTGCGCGGCAGTCTAGATACCTCCGGTGTTACCAGTCGCCGTCAGGGCCGTTCCAAGTACGGCGCCAAGCGTCCGAAAGCCTGACCCGGTTTGTCACGAACAGTAATTTGAGATAACGCAATGTCCAGAAGAAGAGTCATCGGTTCCCGCGAAATCCTGCCTGATCCCAAGTACGGGAATCTCATGCTGGCCAAGTTCATCAACATGGTCATGGAATCGGGCAAGAAGTCCGTTGCGGAACGCATCATCTATGGTGCACTGAACCAGATCGAGAGCAAGGGCAACAGCAACCCGGTCGAGGTGCTCGACAAGGCGCTTGACAACGTGCGCCCGATGGTCGAGGTGAAGTCCCGCCGCGTCGGTGGCGCTACCTACCAGGTGCCGGTGGAAGTGCGCCCGGTGCGACGGACCACGCTGGCCATGCGCTGGGTACTGGATGCCGCGCGCAAGCGCAGCGAGAAGTCGATGCCGCTGCGGCTGGCCGGCGAGCTGCTGGACGCCGCCGAAAGTCGTGGCTCAGCCGTGAAGAAGCGTGAAGACACGCACCGCATGGCGGAAGCCAACAAGGCGTTTTCGCATTACCGCTGGTAACGCGTTACTACATTGAACGAACAGGATCACGATCGTGCCCAGGACCACACCCATCGAGCGCTACCGGAATATCGGTATTTCCGCGCACATCGATGCGGGAAAGACCACGACGACCGAGCGTGTGCTGTTCTACACGGGCGTGAGCCACAAGATCGGCGAGGTGCACGACGGCGCCGCGACCATGGACTGGATGGAGCAGGAGCAGGAGCGCGGGATCACCATCACCTCTGCGGCCACCACCTGTTTCTGGGCCGGCATGGGCCAGCAGTACCCGCAGCACCGCATCAACATCATCGATACGCCCGGACACGTCGACTTCACCATTGAGGTGGAGCGCTCCATGCGCGTGCTGGACGGAGCCTGCATGCTGTATTGCGCCGTCGGCGGCGTGCAGCCGCAGTCCGAGACCGTGTGGCGCCAGGCGACCAAGTATCACGTCCCGCGCATCGCGTTCGTGAACAAGATGGACCGGGCCGGTGCCGACTTCTTCAAGGTCGAGCGCCAGCTGCGCGATCGCCTGAAGGCCAACCCGGTGCCGATCCAGATCCCGATCGGCGCGGAAGAAGGCTTCCGCGGCGTGGTTGACCTGCTCAAGATGAAGGCGATCCTGTGGTCCGAGGCGGACATGGGTACGACCTTCACCTGCGAGGAAATTCCCGCAGAGCTGGTCGAGACCGCACGCGAGTGGCGCGAGAAGATGGTCGAGGCGGCTGCCGAGGCCAGTGAAACGCTGATGGAGAAGTACCTCGAGACGGGTGCCCTGTCCGAGGAGGAAATCCGTGTCGCGCTGCGTCAGCGCACGATCGCGCTGGAGATCTTCCCGATGCTGTGCGGCTCGGCTTTCAAGAACAAGGGTGTGCAGACCATGCTGGACGCCGTGATCGATTACCTGCCGGCACCGACCGAGGTACCTGCGATCAAGGGTATCGACCTGGACAGCGAGCAGCCGGTTGAACGCCATGCCGACGACAGCGAGCCCTTCGCGGCGCTGGCGTTCAAGATCGCGACCGACCCGTTTGTCGGCACGCTGACCTTCATCCGGGTATATTCCGGTGTGCTGAAGTCCGGTGACAGCGTGCGCAACTCCACCAGCGGCAACAAGGAGCGCATCGGCCGGATCCTGCAGATGCACGCCAACCAGCGCGAGGAACTGAAGGAAGTTCGCGCCGGCGACATCGCCGCCTGTGTCGGCCTGAAGGACATCGTGACCGGTACCACGCTCTCCGCGCTGGACAGGTCGGTGATGCTGGAGCGCATGGAGTTCCCGGAGCCGGTGATCTCCGTTGCGGTCGAGCCCAGGACCAAGTCGGACCAGGAAAAGATGGGGCTCGCGCTGCAGAAACTGGCGCAGGAAGACCCGTCGTTCCGGGTGCGCACCGACGAGGAGTCCGGCCAGACCATCATCTCCGGCATGGGCGAGCTGCACCTGGAAATCATCGTCGATCGCATGAAGCGCGAGTTCAAGGTCGAGGCTAACGTGGGCAAGCCCCAGGTGGCCTACCGCGAGACGTTGCGCGCCGCGGTGGAGCAGGAAGGCAAGTTCGTGCGCCAGTCCGGCGGCCGCGGTCAGTACGGCCATGTGTGGCTGAAGATCGAGCCCCAGGAAGCCGGCGCCGGCTACGAGTTCGTCAACTCCATCGTGGGTGGTGTCGTGCCGCGCGAGTACATTCCGGCGGTGGACAAGGGTATTCAGGAGCAGATGCAGAACGGTGTGATCGGCGG
>CAZMAK010000196.1:0-2508 GCA_964564245.1 uncultured Ectothiorhodospiraceae bacterium
AACAAACCGTGCGTCCCTTCTCCCGGAGGGAGAGGGAGTTTGTGGGACAGCAGTGGGTCAGATCCCTTTTTCTTTGAATCCTGGTGGTAAATCTGCCTTGTGTTGTAGAAAAAGGGATCTGACCCCTTTTTCAGGAGGCCGCTGCCCGGTTGCCGCCCGCATCCAGCTGCCGCAGTCTGCGGCCCAGTTGCTCCGGGTTGTCGGCATCGGCCAGGGCCTGCTCCACGCTTGTCTTGCCGGCCTCGACCAGCCGGCACAGGGCGGTGTCGAATTCGTTGAGATCCGCGTAGCCTTCCTCGTGGTCGACGAGGCTGAGCCCGGCCGCCGCGGGTGCCTCGCCGGTGGTTTCGCTGTCCAGGTTGAGACGCAGGCGCAGGTTGTTGGGGGAATCCGCGTTCTTCAGTGCCTCGTCGATCGGGATCGTGCCGGCCTTGACCAGCCGGAACAGTGCGCCGTCAAAGGTCTGCATGCCGATGTTCTCCGATTTGTGCATGACCTCCTTGATCTCGTGCACGTCACCGCGCCGGATCATGTCCTGTACCAGCGGTGTGCCAAGCAGGACTTCCACGGCCGCGGAACGTCGCCCGTCGGTGGTCCTGACCAGCCGTTGCGAGACAAAGGCGCGCAGGTTCAGCGACAGGTCGAGCAGCAGCTGGTTGTGGCGCTCTTTGGGGAAGAAATTGATGATGCGGTCCAGCGCCTGGTCGGCATTGTTCGCATGCAGCGTGGAGATGGCAAGGTGGCCGGTCTCGGCAAAGGCCAGTGCATGCTCCATGGTTTCCTGGTCGCGGATCTCGCCGATCAGGATGACATCGGGTGCCTGGCGCAGCGTGTTCTTCAGTGCATCCTCGTAGCTCTCGGTGTCCACGCCCACCTCGCGCTGGTTGACGATGGATTTCTTGTGCTCGTGCACGAACTCGATCGGGTCCTCGATGGTGATGATATGTCCGGCACTGTGGGTATTGCGGTAGTCGATCAGCGAGGCCAGCGAGGTGGACTTGCCGGAACCGGTGGCGCCCACAAACAGCACCAGCCCGCGCTTTTCCATGATGACCTTCGTCAGGATTTCCGGCAGGCCGAGCAGCCGCCAGTCCGGTATCACGGTCTTGATGTTGCGGATCACCATCGACACGCTGTTGCGCTGGCGAAAGATGTTCACGCGAAAACGCCCGATGCCCTCTTCCGAGATCGCCAGGTTCATCTCCGGGCGATGCCCGAACTCGGTGACCTGCTCGGGTGTCATGGTCGACCAGGCGATCTCCCGGACGCGCTCCGGTGACAGCGGGGATTCCTCGATCCGGGTCAGTGTGCCGGCGATCTTCGCGCTGGCCGGTGCCCCGCTGCTCAGGTAGAGGTCGGAAGCGTCTTTTTCGACCATGACACGCAGATAATTCCTCAAATCCATGGATTCCTCCCGGCTTGTATATAATCGGACGCAGTCTCAAACTTCGGCCGGGTATCCGGCGAACTTGAACGCCCTATGTCGAGTCCTGCACACATGCCGGCCAGCATCAACCGGCAGCTTGCCACCGCGTTGCCCGAGGCACTGCGCGACGGCCTGCTGCAGTCCTGGGAAGCATTCGCCGAAGCGGTAGCGGAGGCGGGATACGCGTTACCGCAGCACCCCGAGTTCACCGCCAGCCTGTTGCGGGTCTGGGCCTGCAGTGACTTCGTGCGCGAGGCCTGTATCCGCGAGCCGGCACTGCTGTTCGACCAGCTTGCCGACGGCGCGTTGCTTGGCGACTACGCGGCGGAGGACTGTCACAAACGCCTGCAACACGCCCTGCGGGATGTGCGGGACGAGGCGGAACTGCAGGGTGCACTACGCTGCTTTCGCCGGCGCGAGATGGTGCGCATCGCGTGGCGCGACCTGGCCGGCTGGGCGCCGCTGGACGAGGTGCTGCGGGACCTGTCCACGCTGGCCGATGCCTGTATCGCTGCCGCCCTGGAGTGGCTGGGTACGCAGCTGGCGCGGGAGCACGGGGTCCGCAAGACGTTCCGGCCATCCCTGGTCGTGCTCGGGATGGGCAAGCTCGGTGCGCGCGAGCTGAATTTTTCCTCCGATATCGACCTTATTCTCGCCTACCCCGAGACAGAGGAAACCCCGCTTGGCCGCAGGATCACTGCCCACGAGTTCTACCAGCAGCTCGGGCAGCGGCTGATCCGCGCCCTCGATGAGAAGACGCAGGACGGCTTCGTGTTCCGGGTCGACATGCGGCTGCGTCCCTATGGCGACAGCGGTCCGCTGGTGGCGAGTTTCGATGCCATGGCGGACTACTACCAGCTGCAGGGGCGTGAATGGGAACGTTACGCCATGATCAAGGCGCGGCCGGTGGCCGGTCCGGCGCGCGCCTGCAAGGCATTGATGGAACTGTTGCGTCCGTTCGTCTACCGGCGTTACCTGGACTTCAGCGCGTTCGATTCCCTGCGCAGCCTGAAGCAGCAGATCGTCAGCGAGGTCGAGCGCAAGGGCATGCAGGACAACATCAAGCTGGGTCCGGGCGGGAT
>CAZMAK010000197.1:0-2492 GCA_964564245.1 uncultured Ectothiorhodospiraceae bacterium
CGCCACCCGAGATCACCAGCCGTCACGCGCAGCGCACCAGCGCACCGGAACACGATGAAAAACATTGTTTGCATGAAATGGGGCACTCTGTACGGTCCGGAATACGTCAACAAGCTGTATGCCATGGCCGCGCGCAACATCAACGGCGAATTCCGCTTCGTCTGCCTTACCGATGACCGCTCGGGCGTGAACCCTGCGGTCGAATGCCTGGAGTGTCCCACGGTCTCGCTGCCGCCCCCCTGGAACAATACCGGCTGGCGCAAGGTGGCGTTGTGGGCCGGGCAGCTGCCGGGCATGGAAGGCGACTGGTTGTTTCTCGACCTGGACGTGGTGATCACCGGTTCGCTGGATGCCTTCTTCGAGTACCAGCCGGAAAAGTCGTTCGTGGTCATGCAGAACTGGACCCAGCCCGGCCAGGGTATCGGTAACACCTCGGTCTACCGCTTCACGGCGGGGAGGCACCCCTACCTGCTCAGCGGGATGCTGGAAGACTTCATGGCCGTGGTGAAGCGCTACCGCAACGAGCAGACCTACGTGTCGCGCGTCATCTCGGAAATGGCCTTCTGGCCGGATGAATGGTGTGTGCTGTTCAAGATCCAGTGCGTACCGCCCATGCCGCTGCGCTGGTGGAAGGCACCGGTGCTGCCGCCCGGTACACGGATCGTGGCCTTTCCGGGCGTACCCAATCCCGGCGATGCGGCAGCCGGCATCTGGCCCGAACGCAAGTCGTACAAGAAAATCTACAAGCACATCCGGCCGGCTGCCTGGGTCGGTCAACACTGGCGGGAATAACGGATACCGGATCGCCGCCAGGGCGGCTCCTGCAAAATCAATGCACCTGCAGGAGCGGCGCGCAGCCGCGAGGCGGGCTTTACGACAGAACCAATCGCGCCCGCGGGGCGCTCCTGCAATCCCTGACGCACCCGCAGGAGCCTGCCTGCAGTCAAACAGGCATCGGCTTCAGAAAATCGCTGCGCGTGTACATACCTGCTACCGCGCCAGCGACATGACCTCCTCGACCCGAATCGAAGCGATGTCTGTGCGGTACAGGCAGGTGAACCGGCCGCGCTCCATGTTGCGCATGTACTTCTGCCCGCCGGCGCCGAACAGCGCCACCCCGGGCGTACCCAGCAGCGCCGCCAGGTGAGTCGGCCCGGAATCGTTCCCCACCACGAAGGCGGCACCCCGCAGCACGCCGGCCAGCCCGAAGAAATCGAGACAGGGACCGCGCCCGGTCAGCATGGTGCCGGGCATTGCCCGGCACGCTGCAAGATCGTCCGGTCCGGGCACGGTCACCACCGAGTGGCCTGCTGCGATCAGACCTCGCGCCAGCTCCGCATAGTGCGTCCAGCACTTGTGTGCATGCCGGGCCGATGCCCCCGGCAGCAGCACCGCAAAGGGCTGCTCCCCGATCCCTGCTTCGTGCAGCACGTCACTCACGTCAGCGACCATCCAGGACAGGTCGGGTTGCGGGGTGAAGCACACCGGCACGCCGGCCGCCTCGAGCTGGGCGGTGTATTCGTCCTGCAGGGTATGCGGCTGCGGCGGCTTCACGAACGGCAGGGTGCTGCCGGGTGCACTGCCCGACCACACGGTCCGCGGCGCGAACAGGCGCCGGTAAAACGCGGTGCGCGAGGATTTCTGCAGGTCGTAGATGATATCGAAACGGTCAAACCGCACCGTACTCCACAGCCGGACCAGCAGGTCGATGCGCCAGCGCGGGGCACGCGCGTCGACCAGCACGTGCTGCACGTAGGGACAGCGCTCGAAGATCCTGCGGTAGGCCGGCCCGGTCAGCACGGTGATCTCGTCGCCGGCGTGGTGGTTGCCGATATCCCGCATGGCACCCTCCGCGATCAGGATATCCCCGAACGAGCCATGCTTGATGATCAGGATACGGCGTTTCATCAGGAGTAGGACGAGTAGGATTTTTCCTCGACCAGTTCCGAGCCCGTGAGTGTATTGATCTGTTGCTTGAGCGCCGCGCGCTCGTCGTTGGTGTAGTAGACGGCGCGCGCCAGGCCGATAAATCCGGCATCGAAACACCGCTCGCGTTCGCAGTCGCGGATGTCGTCCTCGATCACCCAGAGTTTCGAGTTTATCTCGTGCAGTGCGGCCACGGCCTCGTCCAGCGCAGCCGACTGCATCGCGCCACCCTGCACCACTGTCTCCAGTTGCGCGAGTTCCCTGCGGACGTTTTCCAGCTTGCCGGAATCGGAGATGCGCCCGGACTTGATCTGCAGAATGGTGAGCTTGTCGAACAGTTCACCCCAGGACACCGGTATCATCACTTCCATACGTAATACTCCATCGGCGTGCCGGCAACACGCACCGGTTTTTTACTCATGCACTTCGATTCACTACTGTCCCATATAAATCCGTTGAACCATCAGCAAGTCTTTCACCATGCACAACCTTGCAGGTGATTAGCCAGGCCGGGACATGAAATTCAACCCCGGCTGTACAAACCTTGCGTCCCTTCTCGGCAACTG
>CAZMAK010000198.1:0-2433 GCA_964564245.1 uncultured Ectothiorhodospiraceae bacterium
CGAAAATAACCCTGCTGGTAGAGCAGCCCCACGCCGATGACCGGCACGCCCAGATCGCTGGCGGCCTTGAGTTGGTCGCCGGCCACATTGCCCAGCCCGCCCGAGTAGATGGGCAAGGCCTCGCTCAACATGAATTCCATACTGAAATACGCGACACAGCTGAGCGGCGCTTGCGGGTGGGTCTGTTGAAACCACGCCGGTGCCGCGACGGCATCCCGCCTGGCTTGCACCAGGTCGTCGATATTCCTGCGGAAAGCGGGATCGGCCAGGACGCCCTGGAGTTTCTCGCGTGAAACGGTCTGCAGAATGCACCAGGGGTTGTGGGTGAGCTCCCACAGCACGTCATCCAACTGCCGCCACACCTGGTCAGTGGCGTGATTCCAGGACCAGCGCATGTCCAGGGCAAGCTCGGACAGGGTATCGATACCCTCTACGTCCATGGGCAGGAGAAACTCCTTAGGGTGTCCGGTTCGAATTTCCTCGCTCACTGCCTCTCCTTGCAAATTTGTCCCGGACGCTTTCATTTGTGTCCGGCAGACTCCTGGCATGGTCACTGCCACGGTGCGGAATTTGAACACCCGTTACCAGTAAAGGTTCAAACTTGCAGACGGCAAACCGCGTGGCCAGACGCGCGATTTCCTCATCGCGAGCCGCGCTCGGAACCAGGATCAGGGTATTCGGCGCCGCCTTGAGCACCTGATGGAATACATCGAGGTCCTGGCCGTCGGGAAGCGTGAGGTCAAGCTGTATCATCCCGATACCCTCTCTGTCCAGACGTTCGGGTGCATCGTCGAGCCGCATCACCCATTCGACATGAAATGTGTATTCTCCCGTGCCCGCGCGCGCGTCCTGCATCTGTCCGGCATCGGCGCGATCATCCCCGACGAGGAGCACGGTGATCCGGGGATCGTTCATGGCATGAGTGTGCATTGCAGGCATGCGAGGGCCATCACCCCCCTTGCCGGGTGATGGCCACAGGTACTTGCTGCACTGGAGAGGTAAGGGCCGGGACAGACCTCACGCCAATGCCCTGGTGAACAACCGCGAATGCCGCGGTGGTGAAGGCGGCCAGGGCTGGCGCGAATAACAAACGATTCATGCTGTATCCCCTGTGCAGATCTAGCCACCCGCATCGCTTTTGTTAACACTCCGGATTTGGGCTGTACGCGGGAGAATCTCATCGAAACTCCAGATACGTAACGGGGAGATTAGTCGCACGATCGAGTGCAGTCTGTTGGGTATCGCACACAGGACAGCACGCGCCCAGGGCGGCTGATGTAACAATGACCCGGGCATGGCTCTCGGGAACCTTGAAGCGCTGCTGACGTTCCGGTTGCGTGAGCGCAACCTCGTTTACAGGGGAAATAAACCGGACACAGTGTGCGATTGCGTACAGACGGTAACTGTCGGTGGAGTAGCATTCGTATACGGACGTAGCTATGACTGCATGGCATCGGCGATGCTGACCGCGCAGACCTGCAACTCACTTTCTGGAGACATGAAATGGCACTCAGGAACAATCATGCCGGCCATTCTGATGCTGACCGGCGTCGATTGACGCCCCGGTGGCGGTAGAGGGGATTCGAAGTATGTCGGAATTTAATGCATGCCTGGACGATGCAGCGCTCAAACGGGAAAACCGCGCTTATCGCGGCAGCGCCGGTGTGAGTGAAGGGTGTTGCAAAGCATGTTTCAGACCGGCTTTTCGAGATCTGGAGACGGGAACGGTCTACTTGTCACGCAATCCGAATGGCCAGCTGGCAGCCTTCCATACCCTGGAGGGTCTGCCAGATGAAGTGATCGCTGCACGAAACACCAACGGGAAAGTCGAGTCTGCGAAAAATACCCTGATTTCCGGCTTTCTGAAAGACGGCACCTTTTACACGAGACAGGAAGCCGCTGATCAAGTCGACAGCTGGAGGAAACGATGACAGGAATAGCTGATTGTCGATCCATCGATCAGGTGACCGGAAATGCTTCAAATGATGGCGCGAGCGTCCATGCCTCGTCAACGGCGGGCGGAAACCGGGCCCAGTGTGCGGCAGCGAACAGACGAATGCCCGCGTTTGAGTCATATTGCAAAAAGTGTGGTTATGGCAATGACCGCCGTGATTAACGGTAGTCGCTGAACAGGCTGTTAAAATGCCGCGGGCTCAAAGGAATAACAGGATAAACAGGTGGAGTCCGGGTGCAGGTACGCCGCGGGACGCGGTAGTTACGAGTCGCAGGATCATAGCCGGCCGGTGCGCCGCTATAACTGAATATCAGGAGACATGAAATGACACTAGGAACCATTCTGCTGATCATACTGGTTTTAATGCTGATCGGCGCAATACCGGTCTGGCCCCACAGCCGTGGATGGGGTTACGGTCCCAGCGGTGGTTTCGGGGTGGTGTTACTGATCCTGCTCATTCTGTTTCTGATGGGCAAGAT
>CAZMAK010000199.1:0-2424 GCA_964564245.1 uncultured Ectothiorhodospiraceae bacterium
TACGACAGCACGCAGTTCATCAGCATCTCGATCCACGAGGTGGTGTTCACCCTGATCGAGGCCGTGGTGCTGGTGTTCCTGGTGATGCTGCTGTTCCTGCAGAACCTGCGTGCCACGCTGATTCCCACGCTGGTAGTCCCGGTGGCGCTGACCAGCGCCTTCGCGGGCATGTACATCGCGGGTTTCTCCATCAACGTGCTGACCCTGTTCGGCCTGGTGCTGGCCATCGGCCTGGTGGTGGACGACGCCATCGTCGTGGTGGAAAACGTGGAACGCATCATGACCGAAGAAGGCCTGCCGCCGAAGGAAGCAACACGCAAGGCCATGAAACAGATCACCGGCGCGGTGATCGCCATGACCACGGTGCTGGCGGCGGTGTTCATTCCCATGGCGCTGGTCGGCGGCAGCGTGGGCGTGATCTATCGCCAGTTTTCCCTGACCATCGCGATCTCCATGGCGATCTCGGCACTGATGGCGCTCAGTTTCACGCCGGCCCTGTGCGCCACGCTGCTCAAACCGGTGCACGGTGAACCGAACCGCTTCCTGCGCGGTTTCAACCGGTTCTACGGCAAGCTGACACAGTCCTACCTGGCGCGCGTGCGGCAGTCGATCCGTCACACGCCGCGCTGGATGATGGCCTTCGTGGTACTGGTGGGCGTCGCGATCCTGCTGTTCACCCGGCTGCCGACCAGCTTCCTGCCCGAGGAGGACCAGGGTTACGCGCTGGTGATCGTGCAGCTTCCGCCCGGTGCCAGCATGGAACGGACCGGCGGCGTCCTGCGGCAGATGGAGACCATCATCCAGAAGAACCCGGCGGTGGAGAAAGTGCTCGACGTGGCCGGTTTCAGCTTCGTCGGCCAGGGCGAGAACGTCGGTCTCGGTTTTATCCGCCTCAAGACCTGGGATGACCGGCGTGCGGCGGATGAAAAGATCAACGCCTTTATCCAGTGGGCGAACGGTGCACTGCAGGCGATCAAGGGTGCGCGCATGTTTGTCATCAACCTGCCTACCATTCGCGGCCTGGGTCGTTTCGGCGGGTTCGATTTCCGGCTCGAGGATCGCGCCGGGCTGGGCCTGGAGAAACTGCAGGCGGCACGCAATGCCCTGCTGGCGAAGGCCGCGGAGTACAAGTCGCTCTACGGCGTGCGGCCCAACCAGCTGGAGGAAGCACCGGAGCTGCACCTCGAGGTGGACCGCATACAGGCGCAGTCCATGGGATTGTCGCTGTCGGAGATCTACGCCGCGATCCGCCTGATGCTGGCGCCGGTCTATGCCAACGACTTCAACTACGAGGGCCGCGTGCTGAAGGTACTGCTGCAGGCGGATGCCGAATACCGCAGCCGCGTCGACGACCTGAATCATTACTACATTCCCGGCAGCCGGGGCGGTATCGACAACATGGTGCCGCTCTCCAGCGTCGTCTCGTCGAGCTGGACGCTGGCGCTCCCGGCGATCGATCACTACAACGGCCATCCCGCGATCCAGATCAACGGCTCGGCCGCGCCGGGCTACAGTTCGGGACAGGCCATGGACGCGATGCAGGAAATCGTCAGGAAGGACCTCACGCCGGGCATCGGCTACGAGTGGTCCGGCCAGTCGCTGCAGGAAATCATTTCCGGCCAGCAGGCGCCCATCCTGTTCGCCCTGTCACTGCTGGTGGTGTTCCTGGCGCTGGCCGCGCTCTACGAAAGCTGGTCGATCCCGGTCGCGGTAATGCTGGTGGTACCGCTTGGCGTGCTTGGCGCACTCAGCTTCACCTGGCTGCGCGGTCTGGAAAATGACGTGTACTTCAAGGTGGGCCTGATTGCAGTGATCGGCCTGTCGGCGAAGAACGCCATCCTGATCATCGAGTTCGCCAACAGCCTGCGCCTGCAGGGTATGGGCGTGCTGGAGGCCACCGTCGAGGCCTGCCGGTTGCGCTTCCGGCCGATCCTGATGACCTCTATCGCCTTCATCCTCGGCGTGACGCCGCTGGCCATCTCCACCGGGGCCGGTGCCAACAGCCGCCATGCGATCGGTACCGACGTGATGGGCGGCATGGTCGGCGCCACCGTGCTCGGTGTGCTGTTCGTGCCGGTGTTCTTCGTCATGGTGCGCCGCCTGCTCGGTGACCGGAGTGACGGCCCGGGACCGGGCCCGACCAACTGAGTCAGCGCGGAGTTACGCGGCCGGCCGTACAGGGCTTGCGCTCCCTCTCCCGGAGGGTGCGGGAGTGATCGGGACAGCCACGTGTCTGCCCCCGTTTTCCCGTTGGTAATTCCTCACTACTGTCCCATATAAATCCGTTGAACGATCAGTAAGTCTTTCACTATGCACGACCTTGCAGGTGAGTAACCAGGGAACCTCTGATTAATTCGTCATTGCGAGGAACGTAGTGACGAAGCAATCTCTAACTGACTGATTCCATAACAGGAGATTGCTTCG
>CAZMAK010000200.1:0-2421 GCA_964564245.1 uncultured Ectothiorhodospiraceae bacterium
GCGAGGTCGAGCGCAAGGGCATGCAGGACAACATCAAGCTGGGTCCGGGCGGGATCCGCGAGATCGAGTTCGTGGTGCAGGCCTTCCAGCTGGTGCGGGGTGGACGTCAGCCACAGCTGCAACAGCGCCGGGTGCTGACCATTCTCCGGGTACTGGCGGAGCTCGGTTACCTGCCTGCGCGGGTCACCCTGGAGTTGTCGGAGGCCTACGTGTTCCTGCGTCGTACCGAGAATCGCCTGCAGGCGGTGGCGGACGAGCAGGTGCACGCGTTGCCGGAGGAGGAACACGACCAGGTGCGCCTGGCCTGGTCCATGGGGTTCCCGGACTGGGCGGGATTCCGGGAAGCGCTCGACGCTCACCGCCAGCGGGTGCAGGGCCATTTCGACCAGGTGTTTGCCGACCCGCAGCAACGTGAGGTGGACGGTGCACGTGATCTGGCCGGGGTCTGGCAGGGCACCCTGGAGCCACCCGAGGACACGCAGATGCTGGCGGCGGCGGGTTATCCGGATGCGGAGGAGGTGCGGGCCTGGCTCTGGCAATTCCGGCACGGCCCGGTCATGCGTAATCTCGGCGAACAGGGCCGGCGGCGGCTGGACGAGCTGATGCCACTGGTGCTGACGATGGTCGCCGGCAACGAGCCGGCGCTGGAGGTGCTCAAGCGCATCGGCGCGCTGCTGGAAGCCATTGCCGGGCGTACTACCTACCTCACCCTGCTGGTCGAGCACCCGCTTGCGCTGGCCCAGCTGGTTCAGCTCTGTACCGCCAGCAGCTGGGTGGCGACCCGGCTGGCGCGTCACCCGATCCTGCTGGACGAGTTGCTCGACCCGCGCGCCCTGCTCGAACCGCTCGACCGGGCCGGCCTGCAGGGCATGCTGGCGGTGCGCATGGCCGGTGTCGCCGCCGACGACCTGGAACAGCAGATGGACCGGATGCGCCAGTTCCGCCAGGCACAGACCCTGCACGTGGCTGCCGCCGATATCATCACCGGCCTGCCGGTGACCCGGGTCGCCGACAGCCTGTCGCTGGTCGCGGAGGTGGTACTGGAGGCGGTGGTGCGGCTGTCCTGGGATCACATGGTGGAGCGCTATGGCCGGCCGGAGTATCTGGCCCATGGCAAGCTGCGCGTGGCCGGGTTCGCCATCATCGGCTACGGCAAGCTGGGTGGCCGGGAAATGGGCTACGGCTCGGACCTCGATATCGTGTTCCTGCACGACAGCAACGGCAACGAACAGCACACCGCCGGGCCGCGGGTGATCGACAACGGTGAATTCTTTACCCGTCTCAGCCAGCGCGTGATTCACCTGCTGAATACCTTCACGGCCGCCGGTGTGCTCTACGAGGTGGATATGCGGCTGCGCCCGAACGGCAATTCCGGCTTGCTGGTCAGTAGCCTGGAGGCCTTTGCCGAATACCAGCGCCGCAGTGCCTGGACCTGGGAAAACCAGGCGCTGATCCGTGCACGGGTGGTGGTGGGCGACGAGGAAATCTCCCGCCAGTTCGAGCGGATACGCTCCGGGGTGCTGGCGCGGCCGCGTGCGCCCGGCAAGCTGCGTGCCGAGGTGGTGGAGATGCGCAACCGCATGCGCCAGGAGCTGGACAGGGCGGGACCGGGGAAAGTAGACCTCAAACATGGCCCGGGCGGTATCGTCGATATCGAATTTATGGTTCAATTTGGAGTCTTGCGCTGGTCCGGCGAACACGACGGGTTACTGCGCTATACCTGGACGCTGGGTCTGCTGCAGGCCTTCCGTGAGTACGGGCTGATGCCGGCGGACGAGGTCGATGCCCTGTCGGCGGCCTATTGCGCGCTGCGTCAGCGCATCAACCACCGGGTATTGCAGGATGCCCCCGCGCGGGTCGAGTGCAGCGAGCTGGCCGACGAGCGTGCGGCGGTCAGTCGTGTGTGGGAACGTTTAATGGAAGGGGCACGCTAGCCGGCTGGTGCGGGCGGTGAACGGGATCCGGTCCCCTCACCCCGACCCTCTCCCGGAGGGAGAGGGGGATGCGGGTAACAGTGGTCGGGACGGATTTGATCTGGAGCAAAATGTATGTCGATGTCTGATCGTGACGGCGTGATCTGGATGGACGGGAAACTGGTGCCCTGGCGCGAGGCGCAGGTGCACGTGCTGACCCATACCCTGCATTACGGCATGGGTGTGTTCGAGGGCGTGCGTGCCTACAAGGCTGAACAGGGCACCGCGATCTTCCGCCTGCCGGAACACATGAAACGCCTGTACGGTTCGGCGCATATCATGAACATGCCGGTGCCGTGGGACCGCGACACGCTGGCCGCGGCACACCGCGACGTGATCCGCGAGAACGGTCTGGAGACGGCCTACATCCGCCCGATGTTATTCTATGGCTCCGAGGGCATGGGCCTGCGCGCCGACAACCTCAAGGTGCACGGCATCGTCGCGGCCT
>CAZMAK010000201.1:0-2416 GCA_964564245.1 uncultured Ectothiorhodospiraceae bacterium
TCGAGGCCCGCCAGGACACCACGGTGGTGATCCACCCGCTCACCGACCACCGCCGCGAGCTGCCACTCGAGAAAAAGGGTGAGGTGGTCAGGGCGCACGGGGATTTCCAGATTGTCATTTCCTACAACCCCGGTTACCAGTCGCTGATGAAGGATCTCAAGCAGTCCACCAAGCAACGGTTCGGCGGCATGGATTTCGATTACCCGGAGGCCGGCATCGAGGTGGAGATCGTCGTGCACGAGGGCGGTGTTGATGCGGATACGGCAACAAAGCTGGTGCAGGTGGCGCAACGTTCCCGCAATCTCAAGGGACACGGCCTGGATGAAGGAATGTCGACGCGCCTGCTGGTCTATGCCGCCCAGTTGATATCCAGGGGCGTCAGCGCCGAACAGGCGTGCAAGATGGCACTGGTCACCCCGCTGACCGACGATCCGGACATGCGCGACACGCTCGATGCGGCGGTTAATACCTTTTTCTAGTATCTGCCACAGAGGGCGCCGGGGCGCGCGGTGAAAACATGCTGCATTTTCCTGTCCTGATGTCATCCCGGCGCTACGTGGGAAACAAATGGAATGTCACGCTTCCTGCAGACCTGCAATCGATGTTGCATGAATCCATTCACTCCGTGATCTCCGTGTACGCCGTGGCAGACAACCCATGACCGTAGATTTCTCCGAATACGTCTCCGCCTGCATCATGGAAGAAGACCATGAACACCGGGCGGTGCTCGAGACCTCCTGCCACGAGGCGGCTCGCGTAATGTCACCCCGCGGGCTGCAGAACTATCTGGAAGGCATCCGGGCCATGTGTACCCTGAACCGTGGCCAGGACCTGGTATTCACCTATGTGCAGGACATGCCGGCGGTGGCCAGGGAGGTGGGTGAGGACATCATCCCGGATGTCGTGACCGGGCTGATGAAGATGTCTTCACACACTTCCGGCAGCGTGGTGACCCTGACCATGGCAAACCTGCCGCTGGTGGCTCGCCGGCTTGGTGACATCGATGTCGTGCGTGGTTACCTCAACCTGGTCCACCAGCTCTGCGGCAAGGCGCCGCGTGGCCTGCGTCCGATGATGGAGAATATGGACGAGCTGCTGTCCAAGCTGACTCTGGGCGGCCTGCGGCGCTGGGCGCTGTGGGGTGCGCAGGCACACCAGCGCGACCTGGACGGCCAGATGGCCTATTTCGGGCTGAAGACCGATTCCTCCCGTGCCGTGCTGCAGAAGGAACGCCGTGGCACACTGTTCATCGACAACCAGCGCAGGCTGAATTTCTACCTGCGTGCACTCTGGGGGCGCGCCTTTTTCATGCGCCCCACCTCCGGCGATTATGAAAACCGGCAGGGCCTGCGGCCTTTCATCGAGGATTTCCAGGTTCACCTGCCGGATGCCTTCGATGAATATCGCGGAATCGGCGGCATGCAAATCTACCGGGCTGCGGCCGCGCATTGCGCGGCACATATGGTTTATACGAAGGAGCCGGTTTCTGCCGAGCAGCTCAGCCCGGCGCAGATGAAGATGATCGAGCTGTTCGAGGATGCGCGCGTCGAACTGCTGGCCATCCGGGAATTCCCCGGCCTGCGCAAATTGTGGCTGGCATTTTTCCATGCGGCTTCCGATCCGAAGGAAAAGACGGAGCCCCTGCACGAGGCGGTCGATCTCATGCGCCGCATGGCACTGGCCCTGCTGGATGACGGCTACCGTGACGGGCAGGCGTTCATCAACGAAATGGCGGACGGATTCCGCACCGAGCTGCAGCAGGACCCGTATCGCAACCGGTTGTGCTGGCTGTTCGGGGTCCGGTTCTACAACCAGCTGGCCGAGACGGTGGCGATTCCGTCCCTGCGCATCCTGGAAGGCCTGCCGTTGCCGTACCGTGACGACAACCGCTACATCTGGGCCTTCGACGAGAACCTGTTCGAGACCCGGGGCGTGGATTACCTGCCACAGCAACAGCAGCAGGTGCGGCGCAAGGTCAGCATCATCGAGATGGCCAACGAGGTGGATGTCGAGAACGCCGGTGATGATGCGCAGGAAATCTGGACCTGCGAGACCGAGGTGTTCCCGTACGAGGATATGGGCATCAGCTATAACGAGATGGAAGGCAAGGAGCCGGTATCCGACCCGTTCGTCTACCAGGAATGGGACTACCACGTGCAGCTCAACCGTCCCGACTGGACCACTGTCATCGAACGCAGGCTGGGGCGCGGCGACCCCGGGGAGATGGATGCGATACTCGACAAGTACAAGCCGGTCGCCTCGCGCATCCGCCACCTCATCGACGCCATGCAGCCGCAGGGGATCGTGCGGCGGCGCGGCTACGAGGAAGGCGAGGAACTCGACCTGAATGCCGCGGTGCGCGCGATGATCGACATCCGGCGCGGCATCATGCCGGACCCGCGCATCAATATCCGCA
>CAZMAK010000202.1:0-2401 GCA_964564245.1 uncultured Ectothiorhodospiraceae bacterium
CACGGTGGGTGACCTGCTGATCGTCGAGAGCATCGCCCTGTACGGCACGTTCTAGAGCCTGCCGCATCATCCCACACGTACGTCAGGTACGGTATCGGGCAAGCGGCGACGATTTCTTACACGAAACTATCCGTGCTGCTTTTCGATTGTGCACTGTCGCGGACCCGTGTCCCATGTGGTAATGCCGCTATCATTTGTCCATCCGCAAGTTAGTACCTTCGTACTACTGACACTCTGCCCCGGTGTGAATAGTATGGGTAGGCAAAGGCGCCTGCGCAGCAGGTGAACCCAAAATCAACCGGTTGATCCCGTTAGGCGGTGGTACCGCTGGAATTGATCGACGCCGGGATGCAATCGCCCGGGTGGCCGGAGTGAAGGATCGCGCCAGAGCAGGTCAACTTCTCCTGCCATGGCCCGATATCAATACCGCTGCCGTAACACAGAAATTTCGGTGTTCCGGGCCTTCAATCAAACTTTGCGGAGTACCCCGGTGGCTGATGCTACAATAATGGCTGTACAGACGACCCGGGCGATTATCAGATCATGATCAATCCGCTTATGCCCCTCGCGACCCGTAGCCGCTTCCACCCGTTGAAGTGGTGCGCGTTCCTGCTGACCGGCACAGCCCTGATGTGCGCGTTCACTACCGCCTCCGGCGCCGGCAGCTGCAGTTCGCCTCCGAACGCCATCGTTGCGGAGAACTGCCTTACCGGCAACCCGGCCTCCCAGTGGGATGTCTCCGGTGCCGGCGACAGCAGCATCCAGGGCTTCGCCACGGACATCAGCGTGAACCGGGGCAGCACGATCAGCTTCAAAGTCAAGACCGTTGCCTCGTCCTATCACCTGGATATCTACCGCATGGGGTATTACGGGGGCATGGGCGCACGCAAGATCACGACCATCAACCCGTCGGTGACGCTGCCCCAGAGCCAACCCGCCTGTATTACCAAATCCGCGACCGGGCTGATCGATTGCGGCAACTGGGGCGTATCCGCTTCCTGGACGGTACCGGCGAACGCCACCTCGGGCATCTACTTTGCCCGGCTCGTGCGTTCCGATACCGGGGGCGCGAGTCACATCTTCTTCGTCGTGCGCGATGATTCCAGCCACTCCGATATTCTGTTCCAGACCTCGGATACGACCTGGCAGGCGTACAACGATTACGGGGGCAACAACATGTATACCGGCAACGGTTCGGTGGGCCGCGCCTACAAGGTCAGTTACAACCGGCCGTTCAACACGCGCGTATACGAGGCGGAGAGCTGGGTGTTCAACGGCGAGTACCCGATGGTGCGCTGGCTCGAGGCGAACGGCTACGATGTCAGCTATTTCACTGGTGTGGATGCAGACCGCGCCGGCGCGCTGATCCAGAACCACAAGATCTGGATGTCGAACGGTCACGACGAATACTGGTCGGGGAACGAGCGGAGCAACGTCGAGGCCGCGCAGGATGCGGGTGTGAACCTGGCCTTTTTCAGTGGCAACACGATGTTCTGGAAGACCCGGTGGGAGTCCGCGGTGGATGGTTCCGGCACGCCGTACCGGACCTTGGTCTGCTACAAGGAGACCCACGAGGACCAGGTCATCGATCCGCAGGATCCCCCGACCTGGACGGGGACCTGGCGGGATCCACGATTCAGCCCGCCGGCGGACGGCGGCCGCCCGGAGAATGCCGTGACGGGGAGTCTGTTCCGGATTAACGGACCCTATAACGGCGCGATCACCGTGCCGCAGGCGGACGGGCGGATGCGTTTCTGGCGCAACACGTCCGTTGCAAACCTGGGGCCTGAGGAGGTCGCCACGCTGGCGCCGGGCACGGTGGGTGCGGAAGTGGATGTGGACGAGGACAACGGGTATCGGCCTGCGGGTCTGGTCGAGCTGTCGAATCTGCCCATTTCCACCACCTCGAATTACCTGGTGGATTACGGCAGCACCTACGGTACGGGTTCCGCGGTTCACAAGCTGTCGCTGCACAAGGTAGCGAGCGGGGCCCTGGTCTTCGGTGCCGGCACCTACCAGTGGTCGTGGGGGCTGGACAGCAACCATGACCGCAGTAGCTACGGATCGACCACCGACGTGCGGATGAAGCAGGCGACCGTCAACCTGTTCGCCGACATGGGGGCCCAGCCGCAGACCCTGCAGTCCGGTCTGGTTACGGCGACCCCGTCTTTCGATTTCACGTCTCCGGGTTCGACGATCGTTTCACCGGTTTCCGGTCAGAATGTATCACCCGGCAACCCGCTGGTGATCAGTGGTACTGCGTCGGATACGGGTGGGGGTGTGGTCGGCGGGGTGGAGGTGTCCACGGATGACGGGGTGACTTGGCATCCGGCAAACGGACGCGCCAGCTGGAGTTATCTGTGGGATGTCACCGGCACCGGTGCGGTAACGATAAAGAGCC
>CAZMAK010000203.1:0-2356 GCA_964564245.1 uncultured Ectothiorhodospiraceae bacterium
AGACCGTGGTCCAGGTCCCGGTCGAGCTTTCTGCGGCAACGGCAGCGGCGGCCTCCTCGCGTGGCACGCCCGGTTGCGGGGTGATCTTGAAGCACGCCAGCAGGTCGGTCTCATTCGGCGTGTAATCAGGCATCCAGTAGGTTTCGCGGTATTCCTTCACACCCGCGTTATAGGTTTTTGCCATGGGTGAACTCTCCAGAGGTTTATCGGTAAATCCCGTCGGTGCTGGCCGCAGCAAAGCGTGCGGGCCACCTCGACTGAACGTGGAAATGCAGGTTATGCCCATTCATCCATAATTAAAAATCAGATATATTGATTAATATGATAAGAATTTGTTATCATAAAGCGATCGTTTATTTTTACTTGTTTTTCATACGGTTATGAATATCACCCTGCGTCAGCTCCAGGTTTTCGAGGCCGTGGCCCGCCACCTGAACTTCACCCGCGCCGCCGAGGAACTGTTCCTGACCCAGCCGGCCGTCTCCATGCAGGTCAAGCAACTGGAAGAGCAGGTCGGACAGCCGCTGTTCGAACAGGTGGGCAAGAAGATTCACCTGACCGAACCGGGGCGCGAGGTATTTCGCTACAGCCAGGCCCTGAACAACCTGCTGACCGAGATGCAGATGGTGCTCACGGAGATGAAAGGCCTGCAACACGGCAGGCTGACGCTGACTGTGGCCAGTACCGCCAACTATTTCCTCCCTACCCTGCTTGGTGTGTTCAGCCAGCGGCACAAGGGCGTCACCGTGGATATCGATGTAACCAACCGTGAAAACCTGCTGCGGGCGCTGACCGCTAACACCACGGATTTTGCCATCATGGGACACCCGCCAGACGGGCTGGAGGTGGAATCGCACCCCTTCCTGTCCAATCCGCTGGTGGTGCTCGCCGCGCCCGAGCACCCGCTGGCCGGACACCGGAACATCCCGATCGAGCGGCTGGCGGCGGAAACCTTTATCATGCGTGAACGCGGCTCCGGCACGCGCGCGGCGCGCGAACGCTTCTTCGCCGAACATGGCAGCATCTCCTTCAGCAAGACCATGGAGATGAACAGTAATGAAGCCATCAAGCAGGCCGTGCAGGCCGGGCTCGGGCTCGGTGTGCTGTCGATCCATACCATGGAAGTCGAACTGATGCTGAAACGACTGGTCGTGCTGGACGTGGAAGGTTTCCCGATCATGCGTCACTGGTATATCGTGCACCGGCAGGGCAAGCGTTTCTCCGCCGTGGCACAGGCCTTCAAGGAATTCGTGCTGAACGAGGCGCCGGTCCTGCTCAAGGTACCCAGTGCGGATCTGGCGTAAGCAGGGATCCCGATGACAACACCGGACGCACCGGAAATCCAGGTCGCCGTCGGCGTCATCCAGCGCGATGATGGCAAGGTCCTGCTGGCCGAGCGCCCGGCCGGCAAGGTCATGGCCGGCTACTGGGAATTTCCGGGCGGCAAGATCGAGGCCAATGAAGCACCCGCGCACGCCCTTGCCCGGGAACTGCACGAGGAACTCGGCATCGAAATTGACGGTACCCGGCCCTGGATCAGCCGGATCTATCGCTATCCGCATGCCACCGCCCACCTGCACCTGTTCCGTGTGTCGCGCTGGCATGGCGAACCACACGGCCGGGAAGACCAGCAGCTGGCGTGGCAGGATCCGCAGGCCATCGAGGTCGGGCCGCTGCTGCCGGCCAATCACTCCATTATGAATGCCTTGCGGTTGCCTGCGGTATACGCCATCACCCATGCTGCCGGATTCGGTGTGGATGAATTCCTGGTACGCCTGCACAGTGCCCTGCAACAGGGCCTGCGCCTGGTACAGGTGCGCGAGAAGGAAATGACGGCAGACGAACGGGAGACCTTTACCCGGCAGGTGGTTGAAGCCGGCCACCGGTACGGCGCAAGGGTCCTGGTCAATGGAGATCACGCACTGGCGGAAACGACCGGCGCCGATGGCGTGCACCTGCAGGCCAGCCAGCACCTGTCACTGTCCACCCGCCCCGATCTGCCCCTGTGGGGCGCTTCCTGCCACAACCGTGAGGAATTGCTGCATGCCGCCGGACTCGGCGCGGACTTCGCCGTACTGTCTCCGGTGCTGCCGACCGGGACTCACCCCGGCGCAGCCACGCTGGGCTGGGCTGCCTTTGCCACGATGTGCGGTGGCCTGCCGATGCCGGTCTATGCACTCGGCGGCATGCAGCCGGATATGCTGGATATCGCCCAGGCGCACAATGCACATGGCATCGCGCTGCTGAGCGGTGCCTGGTAACCGGCATGTCCTCATGAACGACCCGGCACGCACACCACCGAAGGCTTTGCTGTTGATGGGACGCCACTGCCCCTATTGTCCGACCGTATTGAAGG
>CAZMAK010000204.1:0-2334 GCA_964564245.1 uncultured Ectothiorhodospiraceae bacterium
AGTGACCCTTGGTATAGCTATCTTAGATTTAACGTGGATGACAGTGTTGCCTATACCTTCAACACTACCAGCATCTCCGCAGTCCCAGTTCCTCCTGCAATTTGGCTCTTCGGTTCCGGCCTTCTCGGGTTGATAGGCATGGCAAAAAGGAGAGTGGCTTAACCAAACAACTCTCTGCATTAGGCGGCCTTCGGGTCGCCTTTTTATTCATGGGAACGGCAACTTCCTTGGCCGAAAGTGTGAGTACAGATTGATGGGCGTGAACGGTCACTTATGCGGCTTTAAAGACCTATACAGAGATACCGGGAGTGACCGGTACTCGCCGTACTCGGACCTCGCTCGTACAGTGCTTGCTGGATCCCGGCTTGCAGCGGAATGACGACGATTCTGGCCAGTCCCGGAATTACCGATTTTGAGAATTGCAGGATGCTGGCTAGCATCCGACCGACTTGAGACTTTCCGCGATGGCATCGTTGTCGCGGGTACAGGCAAGCAGATCATCGATACCGGCCTCGATGATATCCACGCCGATGCGCCGGCAAAAGCGGCGTTCCTTTTCGGTCGGATCGGGTATCAGCGCCCAACCACCCGGGGTGCCTGCCGCATGGATGATATCCGCCAGTACCATGCGCTCGGTATCACGGTTCAGCCGCATGCCCAGCAGCAGGTACTGCTTGCCCTGCCGGCGGGTCTTGAGGAAACCGGGTATGGCGAAGCCGCCCATCAACTCGGTGATGTAGTCCACGTAGTCGGCATCCGAGGCGATGTAGGTCGGATCGGGCAACGGGCTGCCCATGGGCTTGAACAGTACCGGTAGAGACGGGTCGACCTCTTCCTGTCCGATCTCCCGATACGCCTTGCCGTCGTGGCTGTGGATGCGAAAACGGTAATCGGTGCCAGCAATCCGGGAAATGCCGCGGATCAGTGTGTGCGGTGTGCTGGCGAAGGAGTCCTGTAACTGGGTGTCACGGTTGATATCGACGATGTAAGGCGGCTTGAACGTTGCCAGCCAGTCATGCAGGGGTGCGCGAGTCCAGTCTCCGCTGCCGTAGGTTTCGCTCAGGAAGCGTGTCACCGCATTACGTCCGCGCTTGAGTTCCATGTCCATTGCAGCGCGCGGAAACTCGTACATCAGGCGTGGCGCAACCGGTTTGCCGTGGTTCATCGCCAGGATCAGGCTGTCGCTGTCGGCTGGCATCGCCACGCCGGTGCCGCGGCGGGTGACGCCATCGAGGGCGCCGGGGCCGAGGTAGGGAACCAGGTCGCCTTCCAGCAGGCACAAGGCAAGTTCGGCAAGCGTTGTCACGGTCACTGGTATTTCCTCCGGTATGAACTGATGCTTGCACTGCAAGACCGGGGCCATTCCGGGCCGATTCAGGTAAATCAGCCGGTTAGCGGATGCGCATCGCGCGTTGATGGCATGGAATGTCACAAAGAGCACAATCTGTGCCCGTCGCCTGTCGTATCACATTCTGTGTGTCGCACCGGGATGCTGGCAGAAGGCATGCAAAGAAATCAGGGATGGAATAGTGCGGATAATCATAATGACTGGTAATTGACCCGCAAGGACGCGCAAGCATCTGGAGTAATTCCGGCTGCTTCCGTGCAATCCCTGGCGTCCTGTGCTGCAGGTGTTATCCATGGCAGGCGCGTTTTGCCTTTCCGGATGCCGAATCCACGATCACCCGCTGCAATAACGCGGCCTGTCGCTCATCTCCGTGTCGCTATCCGCACAGCGGCTGGCGTTTTGTCGGGTATGCAACCACGCGCGACAACCGCTTCCAGCTAACTAACTGCAGCACGAACAGCAGCTTGGCGCATCATGGCCAACATGGCATGGAGCTTGCTGTAGAGCGGGTGTCCAGCAACCTGTTATGGCTGCGGCCTGTTCAGAATCGAGTATTGCAAACAGCTCAAGGAGATTAATCATGGCATTGCGTCAATGTGCAATTTACGGCAAGGGTGGTATCGGCAAGTCCACCACCACCCAGAACCTGGTCGCCGGTCTGGCCGAACTGGGCAAGAAGGTGATGATTGTCGGTTGCGACCCCAAGGCCGACTCCACGCGCCTGATTCTCCACGCCAAGGCACAGAACACCATCATGCAGATGGCCGCCGATGCGGGTTCGGTGGAAGACCTGGAACTGGAAGACGTGCTCAAGGTCGGCTACGGCGACATCGCCTGTGTGGAATCCGGTGGTCCGGAGCCGGGTGTCGGCTGCGCCGGCCGCGGCGTGATCACCGCCATCAACTTCCTGGAAGAAGAGGGCGCCTATGAAGAAGACCTCGATTTCGTGTTCTACGATGTGCTCGGCGACGTGGTCTGCGGCGGGT
>CAZMAK010000205.1:0-2312 GCA_964564245.1 uncultured Ectothiorhodospiraceae bacterium
GCTTGTGGGTCACTTCCGACAGCGGATTGTTCTGGTCCATGAACTGCGACAGCTGGCTGGAGCCGAAGAATTCCTTCACGGCCGCCGCGACCGGCTTGGCGTTGATCAGCTCCTGCGGCATCAGGCTCTCGGATTCCGCCAGGCTCAGGCGCTCCTTGACCGCGCGCTCGACGCGCACCAGGCCGATACGGAACACGTTCTCGGCCATCTCGCCGACACAGCGAATACGGCGGTTGCCGAGGTGATCGATATCATCGACGAAACCGTTGCCGTTGCGGATGTCGACCAGCGTCTTCATCACGTGCAGGATGTCGGAACCGTAATCCTGCAGGGCCTTTTTCAGCTTGCCCCAGCCGACCGTGTCCCCGCTCTCGCCGGCGGCACGCGCGATCTGCACGTAGTTGGAGTCGGGCAGCGCCAGCGAGATCTCGTGTTTGTCGTCCTTGGGCTTGAATTTCGCCTCCAGTTCGTTGATCGCATACAGGTCATCGATCAGGATACCCGGACCGGAAACCTCGTCTCGGCCAATCCGGCGATTGAATTTCATGCGACCGACGGCGGACAGGTCGTAGCGTTCGCTGGTGAAGAACAGGTTCTTGAACAGGTTCTGTGCGGCGTCCCTGGTCGGCGGTTCGCCAGGCCGCATCATGCGGTAGATCTCGACCATGGCGTCCAGTTCGGTCGTGGTCGGATCGATGCGCAGGGTGCTGGAGATGTACGGGCCACGGTCGAGATCGTTGACGTACAGGGTGTTCAGCGCCTTGACGCCGCCGTTGATCAGCTTGTCGAGCAGATCGGCCGTGATTTCGTCATTGGCACTGGCCAGCAACTCGCCGGTTTCCCTGTCGATGATGTTGTGCGCGATGATCTTGCCGACCAGGTACTCGCGCGGGACGACCAGCGACTTCACGCCGGTCTTTTCGATCTCGCGGATGTGGCGCGCGGTGACGCGGCGGCCTTCCTCGACGATGACCTTGCCCTTGACCTTGATCTCGAAGCTCGCCACCTCACCGCGCAGGCGCTCTGCCACGAGGTCGAGCTTGATCTCGTCCTTGTTGATATGGAAATTGTTGGTCTCGTAGAAAATCTCGAGCATTTGCTCGTTGCTGTAGCCAAGCGCGCGCAGCAGGATCGTCGCCGGCAGCTTGCGGCGGCGGTCGATACGCACGAACACGCAATCCTTCGGGTCGAACTCCATGTCCAGCCAGGAACCGCGGTAGGGAATCACCCGTGCGGAAAACAGCAGCTTGCCCGAGGAATGGGTCTTGCCCTTGTCGTGGTCGAAAAACACCCCCGGGGAACGATGCAGCTGGGAAACGATCACGCGCTCGGTACCGTTGACCACGAAGGTACCGTTGTCCGTCATCAGGGGCAGTTCGCCCATGTAGACTTCCTGTTCCTTGATGTCCTTGATCTTGCGCGCATCGGCCGGGGATTCCTTGTCATAGATTACCAGCCGCACCAGCGCACGCAGCGGCGCCGCGAATGTCAGGCCGCGCATCTGGCATTCCTTGACGTCGAAGGCGGGTTCGCCCAGGCGATAGTTCACGTATTCCAGGGATGCATTACCGGAATAGCTGACGATCGGGAATACCGAGCTGAACGCGGCATGCAGGCCCTTGTCGGCACGCCCTTCAGGGTCCTTGTCTGCCTGCAGGAATTCGCGATACGACTCGATCTGGGTTGCCAGCAGGTATGGAACATCCAGGATACTGTGGCGTTCCCCAAAGTCCTTGCGGATGCGTTTCTTCTCGGTGTAGCTATAAGCCATCGTCTTCCTCTCCAGTAACAGATGAAGAAAGCTGTGTGCCGGCGGCCGCTATCTGCAGACGGACGCGGACAGGTACTGCGCACGATGTGCAGCACCCGTAACAGATACAACAAGCAGGAACGGGCCGGACGCATCGTATGCATCCAGCCCGACCTGCATTGCCCGTTTCGCTGTAATCACTAACGGATTACGCTACATCCGGATTACTTCAGCTCGACGGTAGCGCCGGCTTCCTCAAGCTGCTTCTTCACGGCGGCGGATTCGTCCTTGGAAACACCTTCCTTCACGGTCGACGGTACACCTTCCACCAGGTCCTTGGCTTCCTTCAGACCCAGGCCGGTGAGCGCGCGTACGGCCTTGATGACCCCGACCTTGTTCTCGCCGAAGCTGGTCATGACGACGTTGAATTCGGTCTGCTCCTCGGCAGCCGGTGCGGCACCACCCGCGGCCGGGGCGGCAACTGCAACCGCGGCGGCGGCGGATACGCCGAACTTCTCTTCCATGGCGGAGATCAGACCGACAACGTCCATCACCGACATGT
>CAZMAK010000206.1:0-2220 GCA_964564245.1 uncultured Ectothiorhodospiraceae bacterium
AACACCGGCTGTACAAACCTTGCGTCCCTTCTCGGCTCTGGCTCCTGCTTCGCTCTACCGCCTGCATCCCTGCAGGCGTCCCGGAGGGAGAGGGAGTTTGTGGGACAGCAGTGATTTGATTTTTACCGTGTGCTTCCGTGGCCACTTGCTATTAAAAGCAAAACGATACCCCGGAAGTCTACACTACATTACAGCGTGAATTCCCGGTGTTCCGGTGCGTTCAGCAGCGGTGGAATGCAGGTTTCAAACAGGCTCTCGCAGGTCCAGTGGTTGTCGCTGATACGGGTGACCAGCTGTGCCTCCATGATGGGCAGGTGGCCGCTGATGACAAACAGGCGGCCGCCGGTTTTCAGGTTACGGTGGAACAGCTGCCCCAGCTGCGGCAATGAGCCGGTCACGGCGATGACATCGAAACGCTGCGTGTCGCCGATCCCGGTGAAGGCGTCGCCCTTCAGCAGGGAGATATTCCGGACCTGCTGCGCCTCCAGCCGCGCGGCAGCGGCGTCAACCAGGTCGGGGAAGATGTCGATGCTGGTCACGCGCTGTCCGAGCCGGGCCAGGCAGGCGGTGAGAAAGCCGCTGCCGGTACCGATCTCCAGCACATTTTCCTGCGGGTGGATCGCCAGCGCCTGCAGCAGGCGTCCCTCGACCACCGGGGTCATCATGGCCTGGCCGTGGCCCAGCGGGATGTTGGTATCGGCGAAGGCAAGCGCCCGGCTGTGCTCCGGCACGAATGCCTCACGCGGTACGGCCTGCAGGGTTTCCAGCACCTGCGGGTCCAGCACCTGCCAGGGGCGGACCTGCTGCTCGATCATGTTGAAACGTGCCTGTTCGATGTCTGACAGATTCATCCGCCTGCTCGCTCGTGTTGTTCAGTAAAGGAAAGACCGCCAACCATACGGGGTTTCCCGGTTTCTGGCAATCCACACGCCGGGATAAACGTCGTGAATTCTTTATTTAACATATGGTTATTGTGGTCCGGCCCGATGATTCCGGTTGCAAAGCGGCGGTTGATTCGTTACCGTACAGGTCCAGCTGGGGGTGCCCGAAACGGGCTGAGATATACCCTTGGAACCTGATCCGGTTGATCCCGGCGTAGGGAAGCTAGCGCACTCACCCGGCCCATCATGACTGCAAGAGGACTGCCGTATGAGTGCTATCCCGCAAGACTTCATTCGCAAGACCGCGCAACTGTCCACGGACGTCACCCGGCCGTTTCCCGGTTCCCGGCGGATCTATGTCGAGGGTACACGCCCCGACATCCGCGTGCCGATGCGGGAGGTCCACCAGTCCGACACGCCGGCCAGCTTCGGCGTGGAGCAGAATCCCCCCGTCACCGTGTACGATACCTCCGGTCCCTACACCGATCCGCAGGCACGGATCGACCTGCTGGCCGGGCTGCCGGATGTACGCGGCGGCTGGATCACCGAACGTAACGACACCATGCAACTGGACGGTCCCAGCTCGGCCTTCGGCCGGGAGCGTCAGCACGACCCGCAGCTGGCGCAGCTGCGCTTCGGGCACATCCGCGCGCCACGCCGTGCGCGCCAGGGGTGCAACGTGACGCAGATGCATTACGCGCGCCAGGGCATCATCACGCCGGAGATGGAGTTCGTCGCCATCCGCGAGAACCTGCGTCTCGACGAGCTGCGCGACCGCGGCCTGCTGAAGCAGCACCCGGGCCAGCACTTCGGTGCCAGCATCCCGCAGCGGCTGACCCCGGAGTTCGTGCGTGCCGAGATCGCGCGCGGACGCGCCATCATCCCCGCCAACATCAATCATCCGGAACTGGAGCCGATGATCATCGGCCGCAATTTCCTGGTGAAGATCAACACCAACATCGGCAACTCCGCGGTGACCTCCTCGATTGCGGAAGAGGTCGAGAAGATGGTGTGGTCGGTGCGCTGGGGCGGCGACACGCTGATGGACCTGTCCACGGGGAAGAACATCCACGAGACGCGTGAGTGGATCCTGCGCAATTCGCCGGTGCCGGTCGGTACCGTGCCGGTCTACCAGGCGCTGGAGAAGGTCGGTGGCGTCGCCGAGGACCTGAGCTGGGAGCTGTTCCGCGACACGCTGATCGAGCAGGCCGAGCAGGGCGTCGACTATTTCACCATCCACGCGGGTGTGCGCCTGCCGTGGGTACCGCTGACGGCGAACCGCGTCACCGGTATCGTGTCGCGTGGTGGCTCCATCATGGCGAAGTGGTGCCTGGCGCAT
>CAZMAK010000207.1:0-2219 GCA_964564245.1 uncultured Ectothiorhodospiraceae bacterium
CCTGAAGTGCCGGTTCGGACCTGCCCTGGCCGCTATTTGCCGCACGTCAATTGCCGGAACAGAAAACTTGCTGCACTTCCTCAAGTTTCTCCGGTCCGACGCGCTATACCTGTTTATGGAAAGGCGATTTATGGCGAGTCGAGTCTGGTCGCTGGAGTTCGCACGCCGCTGTATCTCTCTTACGGACACCTGGTCTCAACATGAAAAATCGGCTTAACAGTCATGCCCGCCATCGAGCACGTCCGTTGCTCACGGGTTTGCTGGCCGGGGTGGTGTTCGCCCTGCTGGCAGACTTGCCGCAGGCCGCCGCTGCACCTGTGCCGGGTGCGGCGTCTGCCGGCGCACGCCACACGCCGGGCGGAAAGGCCGGTGTCCACCGGCGGCACCGCGCGCGGGTCAAGGGGATTACTGCGCTGGCGATCAGCCCGGATGGCAGGTTTGTGGGCGGTGCGGACGGGGACAGTTCAGTGCGCGTGTGGAACTCGGCCGGTGACGGCCAGCACGCATTCGCAGGACATTCCGGCTCGCCTGCGACGGCAGTCGCGTTCAGTGCCGACGGGAAACGTCTGATCAGTGCCGGCAGGGACAGCGATTTGCGGGTGTGGGACGTCAACACCGGCGCGGAACTCGGGATACTGAGCGGCCATGAGCATCCGGTCAGGACCATCGTCACCAGTCCCGCCGGCAATTTCATCGCCAGCGCCGGTGAAGAAACCCGGATCATGATCTGGAATGCCGATACCGGCAAGTTGACGGCGATATTCAACCGGCACACCGGTTTTGTTAACGACCTCGCGGCCAGTCCGGACGGCCGGCTGCTGGCGAGCGCCGGCGCGGATGCACAGGTGCTGGTGTGGGATGTGGCATCGGGCGCCGTGGTGAACACATTGAGCGGACATGCGGGACAGGTGAACCGTGTACTGTTCAGCCCCGACGGCTATGCACTGTTCAGTGCGGGTGATGACGACCGGATCATTCAGTGGGATGTCCACAGCGGGAAACCGGTCAGGGAACTGATCGGGCACCAGGCACCGGTCAACGCCCTGGCCATCAGTCCGGACGGTAGTGCACTGGTCAGCGCGGACGATGACAACCGCCTGTTCGTGTGGAACACGGCGACCGGCGCAATGATCAGGTCGCAGACGGTTTCCGGAGGGACGATCAACACCCTGGCCTTCAGTCCAGAAGGGCGGTTGTTCACAGGTGATGAAGACGGCCGGGTGCAGCAATGGAATATCCGGACCGGGAACCGGCTCAAGACCAGTATCGCGGGACCACGGCCCCGCTGAGGTCTGATCCGGGAAGCAGTCGGGCACCTCAAGCCCGACAGTCGGCGAGTCCACAGGGGCTGATTTTTGCAGTCAGAGGTGAAACGGGAAGTTATGAATAATAATTGCGGAATTTCAGCCAGTCTTCTGTTGCGACTGCTGTTGCTGTTCATTACTTCGCTGAGCGGCTCGGCCGCTGTCGCGGTGGCGTTGCCCAATCCCGATGTCGGACACGGCGGCCCGGTGCTGGTCATCAAGTCGTCCACCTCTGCCTATGGCAAGTTCTATCCGGAGATCCTCCGCAACGAGGGCTTCAACGAGTTTACCGTCAGCGACCTTGCGTCGGTGACACCTGCCGAGCTTTTGAATTACGACGTCGTCATCCTGGACCATGCGGCCCTTTCATCCGGCCAGGTCACGATGTTCAGCGACTGGGTAACCGCCGGGGGCAACCTGGTTGCCATGCGGCCGGACGCGCAGCTCGCCGGTCTGCTCGGCCTGACTGCGAGCGGGACCACGCTGGCGGAAGGCTATCTGCTGGTGGATGCATCCCAGCCACCGGGTGCGGGTATCTACGGCCAGACCATGCAGTACCACGGGGTTGCCGACCGCTACACGCTGAACGGCGCCACTGCGGTGGCCATGCTGTATTCGGACGCAACCACCGCGACATCGAATCCCGCCGTCACCCTGCATGCCGTCGGGTCGAACGGTGGCCAGGCGGCGGCATTTGCCTTTGATCTGGCAACCTCGCTGGTTTACACCCGGCAGGGTAATCCTGCCTGGGCCAGTCAGGAGCGTGACGGTTTCGCCCCCATCCGCTCCGACGACAAGTACTTTGGCGCCGCCGCCGGTGACCCGCAGCCGGACTGGGTGGATCTCGGCAAGGTGGCGGTTCCCCAGGCGGACGAACAGCAGCGCCTGCTGGCGAACCTCGTCCTGCACATGAAT
>CAZMAK010000208.1:0-2200 GCA_964564245.1 uncultured Ectothiorhodospiraceae bacterium
GAAGGCGGTGAAACGATCGTTCTTGCGTCGCCAGGTGAGATCGCCATCGACATCGGCTTCCTCCTTGTCGGTGTTGCCACGCTGTCGCGAAAACGCGAAGTTGACGCGGCCCGAGACCTTGTACCCGTCGCCCTTGCGCCAGGATTCAGGGTTGATGACGGCGACCTCGGCCTGTCCGATGGTCTGTGAAGGCTGACCGAACGCGCCTTCCACCACCAGCTGATCGACATTGTTGGTCACATGGGTCCCGGACACGATGGTGTCGTCCGACAACAGGAATTCCATGGGCTTTTCGCTGTTGATTTCTGCGATCTCCTCCCACTTGATATTGATAACCCCCGCGAAGCTGGTCTTGAAGGCAACGGTCTCACCCTCGCCCTTGACAACTGAACCCAACAGGCGGGAACCATCGCGCATGATGATTTCGTCCGCCCCGGCAGGGGTTGCCAACAACAGCAGCGCCAGTGTCAGCCAGAAATGAAATACCGGGTACTCAAGGGTGCGGCGGGCGGTGCTGTGCATTCTGGAAACCTCTTTCTTTGCGAGAAAACTTTTTCGGGTCGGGAAGCGCATTTTACGCGCACATGGCAGCGATGCAATTGACAGACTGTCCAGCGGGGAAGGTGGGGCTGAACGCAGGTTGGGCTGAGCTTGCGAAGCCCAACAGGAGCAGGCCAGCCACGTTGGGCTTCGTGCCTCAGCCCAACCTGCCGCAGCGAAGCCCGGCGATGTGGCACCCGGCATTCTCGCTCACAGCGCTCAGCCTGCCTGCAGGCAGCCGCTCACCTGGCGGGCTATTTCGAGTTCCTCATCGGTGGGCACGACCAGTATGGAAACCCGGCTGTCGGCGTGATGGACAGCACGGTCGCCGGCATCGGGCCGGGTATTTTTCTGTGGGTCGATCCGGATCCCGAGCGTCGCCAGACCGCTACAGCTGTGTGCCCGCAGCCAGCTGTCGTTTTCACCGATGCCGCCTGTGAATACCAGCGCGTCAACATGGCCGAGCACTGCGCTGTAGGCGCCGATATACTTCCTCAACCGCTGACACACCATGTCCAGCGCCAGTCGAGCGTCCGCGTCGCCCGTTTCCGCCAGCCGGTGGACCTCGCGCATGTCGCTGCTGCCGCACAGGCCTTTCAGCCCGCTTTCCCGGTTGAGCATGGTTTCTACTTCGTCCGGAGCGAGACCGGCTTCGCGCCCCAGGTAGAACGGTATGGCCGGGTCGATATCGCCGCTGCGGGTACCCATTACCAAACCTTCGAGCGGCGTCATGCCCATGGAGGTATCCACGCTGCGGCCGTTGGCGATTGCCGCGGCGCTGGCGCCGTTGCCGAGGTGCAGCGCGATCAGGTTGAGCTCTTCCAGGGGGCGCTGCAGCAAACGGGCCGCCTGTTTCGCGACGTAGCTGTAGGAAATCCCGTGAAAGCCATAGCGCCGTACCCGGTATTGCGAATAGAAGCGCCGGGGCAGGGCGTAGTGACAGGCGAAATCGGGCATGCTGTGGTGGAAGGCTGTATCGAACACGGCGACCTGCGGCACACCGGGCGCGGCCTGCAGGCTGACCTCGATGCCGGCAAGGCCCGCGGGGTTGTGCAGTGGCGCCAGCGGCACCAGCTCGCGGATTTGCGCGATGACCTCGTCATCAATCCGCGTCGGTTGGCGAAACAGCTCTCCACCGTGGACCACGCGATGGCCGATGGCCGCGAGTTCGGACAGGTCGGTGACGGCGCCCGAAGTGGTCAATACTGCGATGATACGCGCCAGGGCTTCGCGGTGATCGGCAACTGACAGCGTTTCACTCTGCAGGGCGCTGTCGCCGGCATCGCTGTACCGGTGGCAGGCCTGTGGTTCGCCGATGCGTTCCACCAGGCCGCTCGCCAGCGCCTCACCGGCCGGCATGGCGAACAGCCCGTATTTGATGGACGAACTGCCGCAGTTGATGACCAGTACTTTCATGCCGCCCCCGTTCCGGTTTGGGCCTGAATGGCGGTAATGGCCACGGTGTTGACGATATCGGTGACCGTGCAGCCGCGGCTGAGATCGTTGACCGGTTTGTTCAGGCCCTGCAGTACCGGCCCGATGGCGACCGCGCCCGCCGATCGCTGCACGGCCTTGTAGGTATTGTTACCGGTGTTGAGATCGGGGAACACGAATACCGTGGCGCTGCCGGCCACTTCGCCATCCAGCCGCTTGGTTCGGG
>CAZMAK010000209.1:0-2145 GCA_964564245.1 uncultured Ectothiorhodospiraceae bacterium
ATTTCTTCGAGCTTGCGGTGGCTGCCGCCATCAGCCTGTTCGGCTTTGAGTCCGGCGCTGCCCTGGCGACCGTCGTCGGGGTTTTGATCGAGGTGCCCGTCATGCTGCTGGTGGTGAAAATAGTGAATGCGTCGAAGGACTGGTACGAGAATCCCGGTAAATAGCGGATCGTGAGCAGTGCAGGCACCGGTTCGTCATGCGGAACACCGTATGTCTGGTGGTCGCGGGAATCAGGAAACAGGTCCTGATGGCGGGTAGCCGGGTTTGACGAAGGCATGGGTGTGCTGGCGAGGAGAAATGCAATGTCAGAGAACGTCTTCAACGTCCTGTTCTTGTGTACGGGGAATTCAGCACGCAGTATTTTCGCTGAGGCGCTGATCAATCACTGGGGACAGGGCAGGTTCCGGGGCTACAGCGCCGGGAGTCATCCCGCGGGGCACGTAAACCCGATGGCGCTGGTATTGCTGAATCGCCTGGGGTTTCCTGTCGAGCATCTGCGCAGCAAGGACTGGAATGAATTTGCGATGCCGGAAGCACCCCCGATGGATTTTGTCTTTACCGTTTGCGATAACGCCGCCGCGGAAGTGTGCCCGGTCTGGCCAGGACAGCCCGCGACAGCGCACTGGGGCGTTGCCGATCCCGCCGCGGTCGAAGGTGACGAAAAGCAACGCATGATGGCGTTCCGGCAAGCCTTTTCCGTACTTGAAAACCGCATCAGGATCTTTGTCAGCTTGCCTTTCGACAAGCTCCATGGCTTGAAGCTGCAACGCAGGCTCGATGAAATCGGGCATACCCTGCCGGAAGCTGAATGAGCCCGGCCGGTGCTCAATACATCCGGTGCCGGAACAGCCAGCCGGCCACGGCCAGTGCCGTCACGCCGATCAGCGCCATGGGCCAGAACTGGTTCAGGAGCAGGTGGAAGGGCGTGCCCTCCAGGAATACCCCGCGCAGGACCACCATGAAATAACGCAGGGGATTGAGCAGGGTGATGTCCTGGACGATCTGCGGCATGTTGGCGATGGGCGTGGCGAACCCGGACAGGATCACGGACGGGACCAGGAACAGGAAGGCGCCCAGCATGCCCTGTTGCTGGGTCACGGACAGCGAGGAGATCATCAGGCCCACGCCGATGGCCGACAGCAGGAACAGCAGCACGCCGGTGTACAGCGACACCAGGCTGCCGACCAGGGGGACCCGGAACCAGAGCACGGCGGCCAGAATGATCACGCTGGCTTCCAGCAGGCCGATGATGAAACCCGGCAGGGCCTTGCCCACCAGGATTTCCACCGGCCGCATGGGGGTGACCAGCAACTGGTCGAAGGTACCCTGTTCCCGCTCGCGGGCCACGGACAAGGCCGTCACCAGCATGGTCACCACCAGGGTCAGCAGGCCCACGATACCGGAGACGATAAACCAGCGGCTTTCCAGGTTGGGATTGAACCAGGCACGGATCACCAGCCGCGCGGGGATCCGTGCGCCGCCCGCCCCGGCGCTGCGCGATTCGTTGAATTCCGTGACGATGGAACGTACATAGTTCAGGGCGATCATGGCGGTGTTGGAATTGCGCCCGTCGACGATGACCTGCACCGGCGCCGGCACGCCCCGGGCCAGATTGCGGCTGAACTGCGGCCCGATATGCAACAGCAGCAGGGCGCGGCGACTGTCGATCAGCGGCGCGATCTGTCCTTCATCGGTCAGCCGTGCCACTTCCTCGAAGTTGCGTGACCCGTCCAGGCGTGCGATCAGCTGCCGGGCCTGTGGTCCGCCATCCTCGTCATACACGGCCAGCGGTATGCGGTTCAGATCGAAGGTGGCGGCATAACCGAACACCATCAGTTGCATGATCGGCGGCACGATGACCACGAAGCGGCTCTTCTTGTCCTGGAACAGCGCCAGGAACTCCTTCTTCATCAATGACAGGATGCGGCTCAACACCGTTCAATCCAGTCGCTTGCGCGCCTTGCGGCGGCTGGCGGCGAAGAACACCAGGGCCATGATGACCAGGGCGGCTGCATTGGGCAGGATCACGGACCAGACGTTGCCGGCCAGGAACACGCTTTGCAGGATGGCGACGAAATAGCGTGCCGCGACGATGTGGGTGATGCCCTGGATGACGGCGGGCATGCTGCCGATGTCGAAGATGAA
>CAZMAK010000210.1:0-2133 GCA_964564245.1 uncultured Ectothiorhodospiraceae bacterium
ACGTCAGCTATCGCCTCGGTGAACCGGCATTCGACGTCAAGGAATGCCAGCTTCGTGGTCTGACCTATGCCGCCCCGTTGCGCGCTCTGGTGCGCCTGATCATCTACGACAAGGATTCCCCGGCCGACGCAAAGAAGGTCAAGGACATCAAGGAGCAGGAAGTCTACATGGGCGAACTGCCGCTGATGACCGAGAACGGTACGTTCGTCATCAATGGCACGGAACGCGTCATCGTCTCACAACTGCACCGCTCGCCCGGCGTGTTCTTCGATCACGACAAGGGCAAAACCCACTCCTCGGGCAAGCTGCTGTTTTCGGCACGTGTGATTCCCTACCGCGGCTCCTGGCTGGACTTCGAGTTCGACCCGAAGGACGCGCTGTTCGTGCGTATCGACCGGCGCCGCAAGCTGCCGGCGACCATCCTGCTGCGTGCGCTGGGCCACGACAACGAGCAGATCCTCGACATTTTCTTCGACACCAATACGTTCCATATCAGCCCCAAGGACATCAAGCTTGACCTGGTGCCGGAGCGTCTGCGCGGCGAGACCGCAACCTTCGATATCAAGGCGAAAAACAAGGTTATCGTGGAAGAAGGACGCCGCATTACGGCGAAGCATATCCGGGAACTCGCCGAGGCCGGCGTCAAGTCACTGGAGGTGCCGGAGGATTACCTGATCGGCAAGATTCTCGCCCACAACGTGGTCGACACGGAAACCGGCGAACTGATCGCCAACGCCAACGATGAAATCTCGCTGGAGCTGTTCAACAAGCTGCGTGCACTGGAGGTCAGGGAGATCAAGACCCTGTACGTCAACGATCTCGACCGCGGACCGTACATCTCCAGCACCCTGCGCATCGATCCGACCACCACGGACCTCGAGGCGATGGTGGAGATCTACCGCATGATGCGCCCGGGCGAGCCGCCGACCAAGGAGGCCGCGCAGAACCTGTTCAAGAACCTGTTCTTCACCAGCGAGCGCTATGACCTCTCGGCGGTCGGCCGCATGAAGTTCAACCGGCGCGTCGGGCGCGAGGAACTGACCGGCGAGGGCACGCTCTCGACGCAGGACATTCTCGACGTCATGCGCGTGCTGATCGATATCCGCAACGGCAACGGCACGGTGGATGACATCGATCACCTGGGAAACCGCCGTATCCGCTGCGTCGGCGAGATGGCGGAGAATGTCTTCCGTATCGGTCTGGTGCGCGTCGAGCGCGCGGTGAAGGAGCGTCTCAGTCTGGCGGAATCGGAAAGCCTGATGCCCCAGGAGCTGATAAACGCCAAACCAGTGGCTGCTGCAATCAAGGAGTTCTTCGGCTCGAGCCAGCTCTCACAGTTCATGGATCAGAACAACCCGCTCTCCGAGGTCACCCACAAGCGCCGCGTTTCGGCGCTGGGACCGGGCGGCCTGACGCGCGAGCGCGCCGGTTTCGAGGTGCGCGACGTGCACCCGACGCACTATGGCCGCGTCTGCCCGATCGAGACCCCGGAAGGGCCGAACATCGGCCTGATCAATTCGCTCGCCGTGTATGCCCGCACCAACGACTACGGCTTCCTGGAGACGCCCTATCGCAAGGTGGAAAACGGGCAGGTCACCGACCAGCTCGAATACCTTTCGGCGATCGAGGAGGGCGAATACATTATCGCCCAGGCGAACGCTACCGTGGACGAGCACGGCAACCTGACCGATGAACTGGTGACTTGCCGCCATCTCAATGAATTCATGACCTCGGCGCCGGACCAGGTGAATTACATCGACGTATCGCCCAAGCAGATTGTATCCGTCGCCGCGGCGCTGATTCCGTTTCTCGAGCACGACGACGCCAACCGCGCCCTGATGGGCTCGAACATGCAGCGCCAGGCGGTTCCGACACTGGCGACCGAGAAGCCGCTGGTCGGTACCGGCATCGAGCGCACGGTGGCGGTTGACTCCGGCGTGACGGTCGTGGCACGGCGTGGCGGGGTGGTCGACTCGGTCGATGCCGCGCGTATCGTGGTGCGCGTCAACGACGACGAAACCGTGCACGGCGAGCCCGGCGTCGATATTTACAACCTGACCAAGTACACCCGTTCAAACCAGAACACCTGCATCAACCAGCGCCCGCTGGTCGCCCCCGGCAATATCATCGCCC
>CAZMAK010000211.1:0-2131 GCA_964564245.1 uncultured Ectothiorhodospiraceae bacterium
ACAGCATCGAACGGCGTTGCAGATTCAGGCTCATCGGTGGTTGCAACGGGGACGGGAAGGTCCTGTACACCCGGGACAGCGTCAACCTGCGGGTGCACGACAACGGCTTCCGACTCATCGGCGCTTGCAACGGGGAGCGGAGGTTCCTGTATATCCGGCGCAACGTTAACCTGCGGGTGCACGACAACGGCTTCCGACTCGTCTGTTTCAACCCAGGCCACCGTCTCAACTTCACGGATCTCATCCCCGGGACCAAGACGATTCAATTGTTCTTCCAGTGCCTGCGCACTTTCCGGCACCTCACGGGCCCTGACTTTCTCCAGCATATCGGCGAGACGGTCATGCGCATGCCGCAGCAGGCCAAACAGCTGCCCTGAGGTCTCGACCTGTCCATCGACAACGCGAGTCAGCAGGGTTTCCAGACTGTGGCTGAGGTTGCCGATGGCGCTGATATCGACCATGCGGGCACCGCCTTTCAGGGTGTGCAACTGGCGCTGGAATTCATTCATCAGTTCCAGATGACCGGGATCCGCCACCCAGGAATGCAGGGTGTTTTCGCTGCTTTCGATGATCTCCCCAGCCTCTTCCAGAAAGACCTCGAACAGCTCGGGATCGATATCGGCATAATGGTCCACGCCACCTGAAGACATGGCCACGGCTGACGCGGTCGTATCCGGCACACCCTCCACCTCCGGGTCCGTGGAGGCCGGAACCGGACCGAAGCCGGCCTCGTACGCCGCCTCGACCGGTGCTTCCTCCGGTTCATCGGCAGGGCGGTGCTCTGCCGCAGGGATCTCTTCGGGAAGCGAAACTGCCGGCAATGCGAGGATGCTCTCTCGCAGTGACTGCAGCAACGAGGGATCAAAGGAGGTGTCCGGCAACCTGTCGACACGCCCGGACATCGCCGCCGTACAGGCCTTGAGAACATCCACGGCCTCACGCCCGAGCGGCTGCCTCGCCTGGTCGAGCGCACTGAAATAGGTATAGAGCTCACCGGCGAGATCCTTGATGAAGAAAACGCGCGCGGACTCCGAGATGCCCGACAGGGTATGCAGCGCGCGGTAGAGCGGTTCCGTGACATGGCAGGCCAGTTCACTCTGCTCGCAGTCATGGATGAAACCCTGCATCGAATCGAGGTGATCGCGGCATTCCCGGCCGAAGATCTCGATCAGCTCCGGCTCGACTTCCCCGACATCGGACACCGGGGTAGTTACCTCATCCACCGGCGGCTCTGCCACAGCGGTCGCGATACCGGAAACAGACGTTGTGATACTTTCGCCATGCTCCAGCCGTTGTGCGGCTTCCATTACCGCACGGAAATCAGCAGCCGGTTCAGGCCCGCCACCGACCTGCCCAAGAAGTTCGGACAAGGGCGTGGATACCTCGCCAAGAAATTCCATGAGTTCGGAATTTACCTCGACTGAACCGTCGATGACACGATGCAGAAGCGCCTCGATTGCCCATGCGAACTCGCCGACGGCCATGGCGCCTGCCATGCGGCCACTGCCCTTGAGGGTGTGGAATGCCCGGCATACGGTTACCAGCTCCTCCCGATTTCCGGGGTTGTTCAGCCATTCCGGCAGACTGACTGAAATCGCCGCCAGCTGCTCACCGGCTTCCTCCATGAAGATCTCGACGATTTCCGGGTCCGCCCCCTCGGCGAGTACCGGCAGTTCGGATCCCGGCATGGCGTTCACCAAACCGGCGTTGTCACTGATGTCCTGATGATCCACGGGCGCCGCTTGCGTATCATCAACATCGCAGCCGGGATTCGTAGAGTTTATAGCGGGGCGTGCATCGTCCGTGGGGGCGGTGATTGCCGGCGCGCCGGACACCATGAGAGATACCGCCTGCATGACCAGGCCATTAATATCTGCCCGTGGTGCGGGTCCACCCTTGATCTGCTCCACTAATTGAGACAGGGGACCTGTCACCTTCGCCAGCAATTGATGATGCCACTCACCGGTCCCTGCCGCGCCATCCATAAGCTGCTTGAGAAGACGTTCGAAAACACAGGCGAATTCACCCAGCGCCAGGGCGCCGACCATGCGCCCACTGCCCTTCAGGGTATGGAACGCACGACGGACAGTTTCCAGCAATTCGCCGTCATCCGTCCCGTCTATAACCTTGG
>CAZMAK010000212.1:0-2120 GCA_964564245.1 uncultured Ectothiorhodospiraceae bacterium
GTGCATCTTGTCATCCACCAGGTGGTTGAGCTTGAGCATGTACATGTAGCCCACGGTTACCTCGCGGTCGAAGGCGTCGCCGGTACGGCCGTCGAACAGCGTGGTCTGGCCGCTGGCCGGCAGTTCCGCCAGCTCCAGCATGTACTTGATGGCGGATTCCGGGGCACCGTCGAATACCGGCGTGGCCATCGGCACACCATTGACCAGGTTCTTCGCCAGGTCGATGACCTCGGCATCGCTCAGCGAGTTCAGGTCTTCCCTGCGACCGCTGGCGTTGTAGATCTTGTCCAGGTAGGCGCGGATGTCGGCGACCTTCTGCTGCGCCTCCAGCATCTTGCCGATCCTGATGCCCAGCCCCTTCGCGGCCCAGCCGAGGTGCGTCTCCAGCACCTGGCCGATGTTCATTCGCGACGGCACGCCGAGCGGATTGAGCACGATGTCGACGGCAGTGCCTTCGGCGGTAAACGGCATGTCCTCCACCGGCTGGATCATCGAGATCACGCCCTTGTTGCCGTGGCGCCCGGCCATCTTGTCGCCCGGCTGCACACGCCGCTTCACGGCGAGATAGACCTTGACCATCTTCAGCACGCCCGGCGCGAGGTCATCACCGGTCGTCAGCTTGCCACGCTTGTCCTCGAGCCGCTGCTCGAAGACCTTGCGCAGCTGCTTGAGCTGGTCACCCGCCTTTTCCAGGTCGGCGTTGGCTTCCTCGTTGCGCAGGCGTATCTCGAACCACTTGTCACGCCCGATATCGGCCAGGTAGTCCCTGGTGATCTTGCTGCCGGCCGCCAGTTTCCTGGGGCCGCCCTCGGCAACCTTGCCGGAGAGCAGCATGCCCACGCGTTCGTAGATGTCGTCTTCCATGATACGCAGCTGGTCGTTGAAGTCCTTGCGGATTGCGGCCATCTGCTCTTCCTGGATCTGCAGCGCGCGGGCGTCCTTCTCGACACCGTCGCGGGTGAACACCTGCACGTCGATCACGGTCCCGTCCATGCCGCTCGGTACGCGCAGCGAGGTGTCCTTCACGTCGGAGGCCTTCTCGCCGAAGATCGCGCGCAGCAGTTTTTCTTCCGGCGTCAGCTGGGTCTCGCCCTTCGGCGTCACCTTGCCGACCAGGATGTCGCCCGGCTTCACCTCGGCGCCGATGTAGACGATGCCGGACTCGTCCAGCTTGGACAGTGCGCCTTCACCGACATTGGGGATGTCGCCGGTGACTTCTTCCGGGCCCAGCTTGGTGTCGCGCGCCACCGAGGTCAGTTCCTCGATGTGGATGGTGGTGAAGCGGTCCTCCTCCACCACACGCTCGGAGATGAGAATGGAATCCTCGAAGTTGTAGCCGTTCCAGGGCATGAACGCGACCAGCAGGTTCTGGCCCAGCGCCAGCTCACCGAGGTCGGTGCTCGGGCCGTCAGCCAGCACGTCGCCTCGCTCGATGATGTCACCGAGCATCACCAGCGGACGCTGGTTGATACAGGTGTTCTGGTTGGAGCGGGTGTACTTGGTGAGGTTGTAGATATCCACACCCGGTTCACCGGCCATGGTTTCATCGTCATTCACGCGCACCACGATGCGGCCGGCATCGACCGAGTCGACCACGCCGCCGCGTTTCGCGACCACCGTCACGCCCGAGTCAATGGCAACGGTACGCTCGATACCGGTGCCGACCAGCGGCTTTTCGGTGATCAGCGTAGGCACTGCCTGGCGCTGCATGTTGGAACCCATCAGGGCGCGGTTGGCGTCGTCGTGTTCCAGGAACGGGATCAGCGCCGCGGCCACCGACACGATCTGCTTCGGCGAGACGTCGATGTAATCGACGCGGTCCGGCGTGGAGGTCATGAACTCGTTCTTGTGGCGGCAGGTCACCAGGTCGTCGGTCAGTTTGCCCTTCGCGTCGACGTTGGCATTGGCCTGCGCGATGATGTACTGGCCTTCCTCGATGGCGGACAGGTACACGATCTCGTCGGTGACACGGCTCTTGTCCACCTTGCGATACGGGGTTTCCAGGAAGCCGTACTCATTGGTCCTTGAATACACGGCCAGCGAGTTGATCAGGCCGATGTTCGGACCTTCCGGCGTCTCGATCGGGCAGACGCGGCCGTAGTGCGTCGGGTGCACGTCGC
>CAZMAK010000213.1:0-2118 GCA_964564245.1 uncultured Ectothiorhodospiraceae bacterium
TCCCCAGGCGGACGAACAGCAGCGCCTGCTGGCGAACCTCGTCCTGCACATGAATTTCAACCGGAAGCCGCTGCCGCGATTCTGGTATTTCCCGCGTGGCGAGAAGGCAGTGGTGATCATGACCGGGGATGATCACGCGAACAACGGCACCGAAGGCCGTTTTAACCAGTTCATTGCGGCCAGCCCGCCCGGCTGCTCGGTGGCAGACTGGGAATGTGTGCGCGGCACTTCGTACATGTTTCCGAATACCCCGATGGATCCTGCCACGGCGGCGAATTTCGTCGCGCAGGGTTTTGAAATCGGCCTGCACATCAATACCAATTGCGCGGATTTCACGCCGTCACAACTGGAAGCCGATTACGTCGACCAGATCGACCAGTTTCATACCGCCTTCCCCGGCGTACCGCTGCCTGTCACACAGCGACATCACTGTATCGCCTGGAGCGACTGGGCAACGGGCGCGAAGGTACAGCTGAATCACGGGATTCGCCTGGATACCAGCTATTACTACTGGCCGCCGGGCTGGGTGAACGATGTGCCGGGCGTGTTTACCGGGTCCGCGATGCCGATGCGGTTCGCGGATCTCGACGGCACCCTGATCGACGTATACCAGGCCGCATCCCAGATGACGGACGAGTCCGGACAGTCGTATCCGTACAACATCGACACCCTGCTGGACCGCGCACTGGGGCCGGAAGAGTATTACGGTGCCTACACGATCAATGCACACACCGATCTGTCATACAGCCAGGAATCGGACGCGGTCGTCAGTTCAGCGCTGGCGCGCGGAGTCCCGGTCGTTTCCAGCGAGCAGATGCTGCAGTGGCTGGACGGACGCAACAGTTCCTACTTCGGTGCGTTCTCCTGGGACGGCAATCACCTCGGCTTTGACGTCACGTACGACAGCGGGGCCAACGGCTTGCAGGGCATGTTACCCATGCGGTCCGGAGGCGGCGTCCTTTCCGGTGTGACGCGCGACAGTGTTGCCATTCCCTACACGGTCGACACCGTAAATGGTATCAACTACGCCCGCTTCTCCGCGACCGGCGGGAACTACGTGGCCACCTACGCGGTTGACAGTGTCGCACCCACGGTCATCAGTCACATCCCGGCCGATGGAGCCATGGATATCGATCCCGCGGCGGCTGTCGAGGTGACCTTCAGCGAGGCAATGGATCCGGCCACGATCGACAACAACACGCTCGTCCTGAAAGATGCGGGCGACGCCGTGGTGCCGGTTACCGTCAGCTACGATCCTGCCACCTATACCGCTACGCTCAGCCACGCTTCCACCCTGGCGGCCACCTCATCGTACACGGTCACCATTCCGGGCGGGGCCAACTCGCCGCGGGTGCAGGACCTGGGCGGCAACCCCCTTGCCGCCGATGTCAGCTGGACCTTCACTACCGGCACCGGGCCGGTCTGCCCGTGCAGTGTGTGGGATGACAGCACCATGCCCACGATCACGTCAGAGGCGGATCCCGCTTCGGTGGAACTGGGCGTCAAGTTCACCTCGGACGTGGGCGGATACGTAAACGGTGTGCGCTTCTACAAGGGCCTCCAGAATACCGGCGTTCATTCCGGCAGCCTCTGGACCGAAGCCGGCCAGTTGCTGGGCAATGTGGTCTTCAGCGATGAAACCGCCTCCGGGTGGCAGCAGGTGAATTTTCCGACGCCGATCGAGATTTCGGCCAACACGGTCTATATCGTGTCGTATTTCGCCCCCGTCGGTCATTATGCGGTGGATGAACAGTATTTTGCAGATTCCGGATTGACTACCGGGCATATCACGCTGCTGCAGGACGGCGCCAGCGGGGGTAACGGGTTATATACCTACAACAGCACCTCGGCGTTCCCGAGTTCCACCTACAACGCATCGAACTACTGGGTGGATATCCTGTTTACACCTGGCCAGACAGGCCCACCGGCCCTGAGCGTGTCGTCGACTTCACCGGCCGCAAATGCAACCGGTGTGTTACCGGGTGCGACGGTAACCGTCGACTTCAACAACACCCTCAACGCGGCGACGGTCACTGGTGCCGGTTTCTACCTGAAGGATGCAACGGACACCCTGGTGCCGGCATCGCTTTCCGTCAATGGCAGCTCGGCGACGTTGTC
>CAZMAK010000214.1:0-2105 GCA_964564245.1 uncultured Ectothiorhodospiraceae bacterium
GAAGGCGGTGAAACGATCGTTCTTGCGTCGCCAGGTGAGATCGCCATCGACATCGATTTCATCTTTGTCGGTGTTGCCACGCTGTTGCGAAAACGCGAAGTTGACGCGGCCGGACAGCTTGTAGCCCTGGCCCTTGCGCCAGGATTCCGGATTGACATAGCTGACCGCATCCTGCGCCAGGATCTGGTCCGGCTCGCCGGATTCGCCTTCGATCACCAGATCGTTCGGACTATTGGTTACATGGGTCCCGGACACGATGGTGTCGTCCGACAGCAGGAATTCCATCGGCTTTTCGGTGGTGATTTCGGCGACCTCATCCCACTTTATCTTGATATCACCCGCATAGGACGTTTTGAAAGTCAGTGTGCCGTTCTCCCGCTTCACAACCGTGCCCAGCAGGCGCGAGCCGTCGCGCATGAGGATTTCATCTGCCTCGGCAAGCGGTAGAGACAGGGCCAGTGCCAGCGTCAGCCAGAAGGGGGATGCCAGGTAGGGTAAGCTGCGTCGTGCCACGCTGTACATGCGGGAAACCTCGTTCTTGGTAGCGTTCTTTACAGGATCGGGAAAGGCATTTTACCCGCACCCGCCGGCGATGCAATTGACGGACTGTCCAGCCGGGATGGTTGCGCCTGGCCGGGTCCTTGATGATCCGGCGCCGATATGCTCAGGATGCCTGGAGACAATCGGCTACCTGCCGGGCGATTTCGAGTTCCTCATTGGTCGGAATGACCAGCACTGCGACCGGGTTGTCGTCGCGGTGAATGGCGCGGTCGCCACCCTGGGGGGAGGCGTTCTTATCGGCGTCGAGATGAATGCCCAGTATTTGAAGGCCGTCGCAGGTGCGTGCGCGCAGGCAGCTGTCGTTTTCGCCGATGCCGCCTGTGAATACCAGCCCGTCCACACGGCCCAGCACGGCCGCGTAGGCGCCGATGTACTTCCTAAGGCGGTGGCACACCATCTCCAGTGCCAGCTGTGCGGCTGGGTCACCCTCATCCGCGAGCCGGTGGACTTCACGCATGTCGTTGCTGCCGCACAGACCTTTCAGCCCCGATTCCCGGTTGAGCGTGTTTTCGATTTCATCCGCGCTCAGCCTCGCTTCGCGTCCCAGGTAGAAGGGTATGGCCGGATCGATGTCGCCGCTGCGGGTACCCATCACCAGGCCCTCGAGCGGCGTCATGCCCATGGAGGTATCCACACTGCGGCCGTTTGCGATTGCCGTGGCGCTGGCGCCGTTGCCGAGATGCAGCGCGATCAGGTTCAGCTCCTGTAGCGGTCGCTGCAATAGACCGGCCGCCCGGCCCGCGACGTAGCTATAGGAAATGCCATGAAAACCATAACGCCGTACCCGGTATTGGGAATAGAAATGCCGGGGCAGGGCGTAATGACAGGCGTAGTCGGGAAGGCTGTGGTGGAATGCCGTATCGAACACGGCGACCTGCGGCACGCCGGGCGCGGCCCGCAGGCTGACCTCGATGCCGGTAAGGCCCGCAGGGTTGTGCAGGGGCGCCAGCGGAACCAGCCCGCGGATCTGCGCGATGACCTCGTCATCAATTCGCGTCGGTTGGCGGAACAGCTCCCCACCGTGCACCACACGATGGCCGATCGCCCCGAGTTCGGACAGGTCGGTGACGCTGCCTGCGGCGGTCAATGCGGTGAGGATGTGCGCCAGGGCTTCACGGTGATCGGGAACTGACAGCGGTTCACTCTGCTGGGCCCTGTCACCGGCATTGCTGTACCGGTGGCAGGCCTGGGGTTCGCCGATGCGCTCCACCAGGCCGCTCGCCAGTACATCGCCCGCCGGCATGGCGAACAGCCGGTATTTGATGGACGAGCTGCCGCAGTTGATGACCAGTACTTTCATGCCGACCCGGTGCCGGCCTGGGCCTGAATGGCGGTAATGGCCACGGTGTTGACGATATCGGTGACTGTGCAGCCGCGGCTGAGGTCATTGACCGGTTTGTTCAGACCCTGCAGCACCGGGCCGACGGCAACCGCGCCCGCCGATCGCTGCACCGCCTTGTAGGTGTTGTTACCGGTGTTGAGATCCGGAAACACGAATACCGTGGCGCTGCCGGCCACTTCGCCATCCAGCCGCTTGGTTCGGG
>CAZMAK010000215.1:0-1571 GCA_964564245.1 uncultured Ectothiorhodospiraceae bacterium
TGCTGCTGCACTTCCAGCGTCAGTCCCGCGTCGCTGACCTTCAGCGCGTCGTAAATCTTCGGCACGCTGTCACGCGGAAACTCCACGTCAACAACGGCGCCGATAATTTCAACAATGTTGCCAGCACTCATGATGGTTTCCTCACAAATCCAGATCTTTCCGTAGGATGCGCCGGGCGCACCATTTCGTCAGCTTCACGCCCTGCAATGATTGATCAAACCGCCGCCGCACCGCTGACGATTTCCGATATCTCCTGGGTAATGGCCGCCTGGCGCGCCTTGTTGTAGATCAGCTGCAACTCGTCGATCAGGTCGCCGGCGTTGTCGGTGGCCGCCTTCATCGCCACCATGCGCGCCGCCATTTCGCAGGCGATGTTTTCCACCACACCCTGGTACACCAGCGACTCGATGTAGCGGATCATCAGTGCATCCAGCACCGGTTTCGAATCGGGCTCGTAGATGTAGTCCCAGTGATGTTTCAGCTGCTCGTCCGGCTCGCCGGTGACCGGCAGTAACTGGGTCAGTTCCGGTTGCTGGGTCATCGTGTTCAGGAACCTGTTGTGCACCAGGTACAGCCGGTCGATGCTGCCGTCCTCATAGGCGTCCAGCATGACCTTGACGGTGCCGATCATCTCGACGATGGACGGCGTATCGCCGAGGTGCGTGGCGCTCGCGGCGATGTTGCCGCCGATGCGCTTGAAGTAACCGTTCGCCTTGGTGCCGATCAGTGTCAGGTCGATCTCCAGGCCGTCGTTGCTCCACCCCCTCATGGCGACGAGGGCCTTCTTGAACAGGTTGATGTTCAGACCGCCGCACAGGCCGCGATCGGTCGAGATCACGATCAGCCCGACACGATTCGACGGGCGTTCCACCAGGTACGGGTGACGGTACTCCGGATGGGACTGCGCGATGTGGGACACCACATTGCGGATCTTCTGGGCATAGGGACGCGTGGCCTGCATGCGGTCCTGTGCCTTGCGCATCTTGCTCGCAGCCACCATCTGCATCGCCTTGGTGATCTTCTGCGTATTCTTGATGCTCGCAATCTTGGTGCGGATTTCCTTCGCGCCTGCCATTTCAGTATCCCGTTATCCGCCGCCCTTACCAGGTTCCGGTGGCCTTGAAATCCTCCAGCGCGGCCCTGAGCTGCCCGGCGATCTCGTCGTTGTAGTCGCCGCTGCTGTTGATGGTATCCAGCAGGCCCGTCTGGCTGGTACGCATCCAGGCATGCAGTGCGTGTTCGAAATCGACGACCTTGTTCAGTGGCACATCGTCGAGATAACCCCGGTCGGCGGCAAACAGCGACACCGCCATCTCGGCAACCGACAACGGCGAATACTGCTTCTGCTTCATCAGTTCGGTCACGCGCTGGCCACGCTCGAGCTGCTTGCGGGTGGTCTCGTCCAGATCGGAGGCGAACTGCGAGAACGCCGCCAGCTCGCGGTACTGCGCCAGCGCCATTCGCACGCCGCCACCGAGTTTCTTGATGATCTTCGTCTGGGCCGCACCGCCGACGCGGGACACCGACAGTCCGGCGTTGATGGCAGGCCGGATACCGGCGTTGAACAGGTC
>CAZMAK010000215.1:1581-2104 GCA_964564245.1 uncultured Ectothiorhodospiraceae bacterium
ATGGAAATCACGTTGGTCGGCACGAATGCGGACACGTCACCGGCCTGCGTCTCGATGATCGGCAATGCGGTCAGCGAGCCGGTCCTGCCTTTCACGGCCCCGTTGGTACGATGTTCCACGTCCTTCGCGTTGATGCGCGCGGCACGCTCCAGCAGGCGTGAGTGCAGGTAGAACACGTCACCCGGGTACGCCTCGCGGCCCGGCGGGCGGCGCAACAGCAGCGACACCTGGCGATAGGCCCAGGCCTGCTTGGTAAGGTCGTCGTAGATGATGAGCGCGTCTTCACCGCGGTCGCGGAAATACTCGCCCATCGAGCATCCGGCATACGGCGCGATGTACTGCATGGCGGCGGACTCGGCCGCGGCGGCAGCCACGATGATGGTGTGTTCCATCGCACCGAACTCCTCCAGCTTGCGCACCACTGTGGCGATCGAGGAATTCTTCTGCCCGATAGCGACGTAGATACACTTGATGCCGGTACCCTTCTGGTTGATGATCGTGTCGATCGCCACCGCGGACTTGC
>CAZMAK010000216.1:0-2095 GCA_964564245.1 uncultured Ectothiorhodospiraceae bacterium
TCCCGTTTCCGGGAGCGCGGCTTGCGCACTAACTGATTGATTGTGGCCATTAACCAAAAACCCTGAGATTGAAAGTGAAGTAATTCTGCCGTGCCGAAAACAAACGACAGGCCGGTCTGGACCGGCCTGTCGGAAGGAGCGGAATTTTAGATTCAGGGCCATGTCCTGTCAAGGACGAATTCCCCTGAAGCGCCGTCCCGGCGAGATCTGCGGGCCCGCAGCCGCGGGACAGGCCGGGCTGTCCGGCCCCGCTACCGGACGTCTAGTCCTCGGTGGAAGACGCCTCCACATCGGCCGAGACCCCTTCATCAAGGGCATCCACCGCAGCCATTTCCTCGGCGATGTCGAGTGGAATACCGCTCCGTGCACGCTGCCGTGCCTCGTGGTAAGCCAGCCCGGTGCCCGCCGGGATCAACCGGCCAACGATGACATTTTCTTTCAGCCCCCGCAGGTTATCACGGCTGCCGCGGACCGATGCCTCGGTCAGCACCCGGGTGGTTTCCTGGAACGAGGCGGCCGAGATGAAGGATTCCGTCGCCAGCGAGGCCTTGGTGATACCCAGCAACAACGGCATCCAGTCGGCCGGCTGCTTGGTGTTGCGCAGCAGGCGCTCGGTCTCCTCCAGCACCCGCGACTTCTCGATCTGCTCACCCTTGAGGTAGCGGCTGTCGTTCGTGGTGATGATCTCCACCTTGCGCAACATCTGGCGCAGGATCACCTCGATGTGCTTGTCGTTGATCTTCACGCCCTGCAGGCGGTAGACGTCCTGGATTTCCTTCACCAGGTACTCGGCCATGGTCGAGGTCCCCAGCAGACGCAGGATGTCATGTGCGCTCGGCTCGCCGTCCACCAGCGTCTCGCCACGCTCGATGTGCTCGCCCTCGAATATGGTGACGTGACGCCACTTCGGGATCAGCTCCTCGTGGGTGTCCCCGTTGGCCGCCGTGATGATGACACGCTGCTTGCCCTTGGTGTCCTTGCCGAACCCGACGGTCCCGGAAATCTCGGCCAGGATGGCCGGATCCTTGGGCTTGCGGGCCTCGAACAGCTCGGCGACGCGCGGCAGACCGCCGGTGATGTCACGGGTCTTGGAAGAGGCCTGCGGGATACGCGCAATGATGTCGCCCACCCTGACCTCGGCTCCGTCCTCGAGACCGACGATGGCGCCGGACGGCAGGAAGTACTGGGCATCGAGATCGGTCCCGGCCAGCTTGAGCGGCTTGCCCTTGTTGTCCACCAGCCGCACCATCGGGCGCAGGTCCTTGCCGGAGCTGCCGCGCGATTTCGGGTCGGTGATCACCAGGCTGGTCAGACCGGTGATTTCATCGGTCGATTCCTGAACCGTCACGCCGTCGATGAAGTCGCTGAAGCGCGCGACACCGGCCACCTCGGTCACGATCGGGTGGGTATGCGGGTCCCAGGTGGCGATCACGCTGCCGCCCTTGACGGAGTCGCCGTCCAGCGCACTGATCACGGAGCCGTACGGCACCTTGTAGCGCTCGCGCTCGCGGCCGTACTCGTCGACCAGGCCGATTTCGCCGGAACGTGACACGGCCACCAGGTTGTTCTGTTTGTTCATGACGGTCTTGATGTTGTGCAGGCGCACGGTACCGCCGGACTTCACCTCCACGCTGTTCACGGTCGCGGCACGGCTTGCGGCGCCACCGATGTGGAAGGTACGCATGGTCAGCTGCGTACCCGGCTCACCGATCGACTGCGCGGCGATCACGCCGATCGCCTCGCCGGCGTTGACCATGTGACCGCGTGCCAGGTCACGGCCGTAGCAGGCCGCACACACGCCGTAGCGGTTGTCGCAGGTGATCGGGGAACGCACCTTGATCTCGTCCACGCCCATTGCCTCGAGCCGGTCCACCCAGTCCTCGTCGAGCAGGGTGTTGCGGGAAACGATGACCTCGTCGGAACCCGGGTGCAGCAGGTCCTCGGCGATCATGCGGCCGAGTACACGCTCGCGCAGCGGTTCGACCACGTCGCCACCCTCCACCAGCGGAGTCATGATCAGACCCTCTTCGGTGCCGCAGTCGTCACCGATGATCACCAGGTCCTGGGCCACGTCGACGAGGCGGCACCGAAGAGG
>CAZMAK010000217.1:0-2056 GCA_964564245.1 uncultured Ectothiorhodospiraceae bacterium
CGCGACAGCGCCTCGTCGAGCGGCACGTAGGCATGGCCGTAACGGCGGATGCCGCGCTTGTCTCCCGCCGCCTTCGCCACAGCCTGCCCGAACGTGATGCCGATGTCTTCCACCGTGTGGTGGCTGTCGATGTGCAGATCCCCGCGGGCCCTGATATCCAGATCCATCATGCCGTGGCGGGCAACCTGGTCGAGCATGTGGTCGAGGAAGTGCACGCCGGTTTCAAACGTACTCTTGCCGCTGCCATCCAGATTGACCGATACACTGATCTGCGTTTCCAGCGTATCGCGTTGTACTGCAGCCTGCCGCTGTGACATGGGGAGTGCTTCCGTCGGGCCCGTGGGCTGAAAAATAAGGATATAGTAACAGTTTGATCGCCGGTTTCACTGCAATTGTTCACGAAAAAACGACCGTTTATCAGGCCCCGGCACGGCCCCTGTCGGGCTCGACGGTCAGCTGAAAGGTCACCGGACCATCGTTGACGAGGGCCACCTGCATATCGGCACCAAACCGGCCGAACGCCACCGGTTGATACCGTTGTACCGCCTCGCCGGCCAGGTATTCGAACAGGCGCTGTCCCTCCGCCGGAGCCGCTGCCGGAGTAAAACTCGGTCGCATGCCGCTGCGGGTATCCGCGGCCAGGGTGAACTGTGGCACCAGCAACACCCCGCCACCGGCCTGGGTAACGTTGAGGTTCATCCTGCCCCGCGCGTCCGCGAATACCCGGTAACCGAGCACACGCTGCAACAGGCGGCGTGCCTCGTATTCGCTGTCACCCTTCTGCACGCCCACCAGCACCAGCAGGCCGGGACCGATGGACGCGACACACTCCCCGTCGATGGCAACCTGCGCACCGGTCACCCGTTGCAGCAACCCGATCATCGCAGGCGCAGGGCGAACTGGTTGGTGGCGGTCACCAGTGCATCGACGATGCCCGGTTCCGTGGCGGAATGACCGGCATCGGGAATCACCCGCAGTTGCGCCTGCGGCCAGGCGCGGTGCAGGGCCCAGGCCTGTTCCAGCGGACAAACCAGATCATAGCGGCCGTGCACGATCACACCGGGAACAGTACGCAGGCAGTGGGCCTGCGCCAGTATCTGGTCCGGTCCCAGGAAGCTGTCGTTCATGAAATAATGACATTCGATACGTGCAAGGCTGAGCGCGGTGGCCGGCCTGGCAAAGTGATCGACCACGGCCGCCTTCGGCAACAGCGTGGAAGCCCGGCCCTCCCACAGAGACCATGCCCTGGCGGCCGCCATGCGGGCCAGCTCATCGGAGCCGACCAGCCTGCGATAGTAGGCACTCACCAGGTCGTGCCGCTCTTCTGCGGGGATTACCTCCAGGTAGTCCTGCCAGTAGTCCGGCAGGATGGCGGATGCACCCTCCTGGTAAAACCAGTGGATATCGCGCGGGCGACACAGGAATATGCCACGCAGGACCAGCCCCAGCACGCGCTCGGTACAGGTCTGTGCATAAACCAGTCCCAGCGTCGAACCCCACGATCCGCCGAATACCAGCCATTGCCCGACGCCGAGGTACTCCCGAATTGTCTCCATGTCGGCAACCAGTTGCTGCGTGGTATTGCCCGACAGCTCCGCATGCGGACGTGATCGCCCGCAGCCGCGCTGGTCAAACAGGATGATCCGGTACACGGCCGGATCGAAAAATTGCCGGTGATACGGTTCGCAACCGGCACCCGGGCCACCATGCACGAACACGGCAGGCAGTCCCTCGGGATTGCCACACTCCTCGACGTACAGCTGGTGTCCGTCACCAACGTCCAGTATGTGGGTACGGTAGGGTTCAATCGGATCAAACAACTGCAACATGCAATTTCTCCCGGATCGTTACGTGCAGGTACACGCATCCCTTCCGGTTGCGGGACACGTGGAAGCCGGCCTGCGGGAAGATACAAAATGAATACAAAAAAACAAGGGCGTGCCTGGCACGCCCTTGTTTTTGTCATGCAACCGGAGCTGCCCCGGCCTGGCCCTGTGGATCAGATAAACAGGCAGACGTCGGACTTCTGGGCGACAGGCAGGAAGGAGGTGGCGCC
>CAZMAK010000218.1:0-2050 GCA_964564245.1 uncultured Ectothiorhodospiraceae bacterium
GCCAGTCCGCCGGCGTAATGGCCGATGGCCTCCATTTTCTGGGCCTGGATGAGCTGTGAGACCAGTGCGCTGTGTTCGGTAAGGTCACGATACGCCGTCAGGTGAATATCGCTGATGAAGGCCTCCAGAACCGATACGTTCTTGCCGCTGCCGTCTTTGCACCGGATGCAGGCCTCGACCGGTTCGATGCGGGTCTCCGTCTGCCCGTCCGCATGCTGCGCAGTTTGCCACAGGTGCTGCATGGTTTCACGGCGGCAGGCATCGGGATAGGCCGCTGCAAACCACGTCTCAAGGTCCGGCAGCGCCTGGCGGCTATACCCGAATAGATGCACGAATTGCTTGTTGAGGTATAACATCCCACCCGCCTTGTCCGTAAATGTCATCGCCAAGGGGGCGGCATCGAGGATGCCGTGAAACAGGGTCTCGGCCTCGGCCAGTTTTTCTTCGAGCTGCCGGCGTGCGGAAATCTCGGCGGTGAGGTCGTGGTGAAGGGATTCGACCTGCGTTACCTTCCTTTCGAGTTTGCGGGAAAGGACCTTGTTGTGCCGTTCCAGGAATTCATGCTCCGGCAAGAGGCCGGCGGCTCCCGTTCCCCCGCCCGGAGCTGAAACCTGCTGCCGAAGCACCTCGCCGATGATGCGGATCAGGTCCTCAGGATCCAGCGGTTTGATGAGGAATCGTTCGGCGCCCAGGCCGATGGCGAACGCATGGTCTTCCGGTTCGGTGTAGGTCGCGGTGTAGAAGATGAACGGGATGTGATTCAGGTCGGCATCGGTCTTCATCTGCCGGCACAGGCTGTAGCCGTCCATCACGGGCATGAGGATATCGGCGATGACCAGATCCGGGGGGTGGCGCCGCGCAGACGCCAGCGCTTCCGCACCGTTGACGGCGGATACCGTTGTATACCCGTGTCCTTCGAGCAAGACCTCTATCAGGTATCGGTTTTGCTTATTATCGTCCACAATCAAAACGTGTGTCATAGCTGTTCCCCCCCGGATGTGCCCGTGTCCAGAAAGGCCTTGATTTCGCCAATGAAGGTATCGGGATTGATGGGTTTTACGATATAGCCGCTACAGCCGGACGCCAGGGCTTTTTCGCGGTCGCCGGCCATGGCATAGGAGGTAACGGCGACGATCGGAACGGGGGCGAGCACGGCCGATTCTTTCAGCCGGGCGGCAACGGCGTAGCCGTCCATGGACGGCAGTTGGATGTCCAGCAGGATCAGGTCCGGGACCTGCTCGGTCGCCGTCCGGATGCCCTGCTTTCCGTCGCGGGCCGCGATGACCTCGTACCCGTGCCGTTCGAGCAGAAAGGTGACCAGATACAGGTTCTGCTCATTGTCTTCGATCACCAGGATTCGCTTGTTCATGCTGCACATCCCCCACCGGAAGGGTGAATGAAAAAGTACTCCCCTTGCCTTTGACACTCTCGACCCGGATGGCGCCGCCGAGGCGTCCGACCAGTTTCTTGCAGATACACAAGCCGAGACCGGTTCCCTCGAAACGCCGGCTGAGTCCCGATTCGAGCTGGCGGAAGGGTTGAAAAAGGCGGCCCCGGTCTTCCGCGGCGATGCCGATGCCGCTGTCGCTCACCGCAATGTGAACGGCTCCGTCGTCCATCCGGCATTTTACTTGAACATATCCGGCATCGGTAAATTTGATCGCATTGGAGAGCAGATTCAACAGGATCTGCTCGACCCTGCGACGGTCGCTGCATAGGGTGTCGACCTGTGGTGCGATTTCGATCTCCAAGGCCAGGCCCTTGTTCCCGGCAGCCGGCAGCATGGACCGGGATACGCTTTCGATGGTTGCGCGCAGGTCGAACGTCTGGATGGACAGGGTCAGCTGGTCGGCTTCAATCTTGGAAAGGTCCAGCACATCGTTGATCAGTTCCAGCAGGTGGCCGGCGCTGTTGCGCACCATGGTCATTTGCTTCTTCTGCTCCGCGTTCAGCGGACCGGGCAATTCCTGCTGAAGAACGCCCGCAAAGCCGATGGCTGTTGAGGTGTTTGATCCTGAAGCGAATACCGAGCCTGTGTTCCAGGAGGGTG
>CAZMAK010000219.1:0-2046 GCA_964564245.1 uncultured Ectothiorhodospiraceae bacterium
GCGTGGCGATCGCGCGTACGCTCGCCAACAGTCCGGAGCTGCTGCTCATGGATGAGCCGTTCGGCGCGCTGGATCCGGAAACCCGCTGGCAGATGCAGGAACTGCTGCTGGAAGTGGTGCACAAGGAGCGGATGAGCGTGCTCATGGTGACACACGATATCGAAGAGGCGCTCTATCTGGGCGAAGACATCTTTTTTCTTTCCAGTCATCCGGGACGCCTGGAAGCCGAGATTCATCCGCAATTCAAGCAGGAACTCGCAGGGCAGGATCGCGATGCGATGCTGGCTCACCCCGAATACATTCGCCTGGAGCGTCAGATCCGTCGCATGATGCGTGAACAGGGGAAATCGGCCCCTGCTGACGACGGCGAGCAGCCGTTGAAAGTACTTCGCCTATAGGGCGAGCGGGTCTTTCATCTCTAGTTCGCTGTTGCCGACGGCAACCGATTCGTGGTGCGAATAGTGTGTTCGGTCGATGCGCGCCTGGCGATCGATGCCTCAGCCCGGACGCGCTTCGGTATAGCGGTCAAAGAAAAGCCGTACCAGGTCCGAACGCGTAACCATACCGACGACCCGACGGTCCTGGTCACAAACGACGAGACGCTTGACGCTGTTGCGTTTCATTATCTCGATGACAGCGTGCAGATCCTGATCGGGATGCACGCAGATCACGTTTTTAACCATATGCGCCGTGACCGGGTCGTCCGGCGTTTCCGGTTCGCCGTGGTGTGCCAGGTGGCTGAACAGGGATTCCAGCGTCTGCCACAGGTTATGCTGCGGCTGATGTGCCGGTACGCCGAGGGCGCGCAGAAAGTCCGCCTCGGTGATGATGCCGGCCAGGTGGCCGTCATCGTCGACAACCGGCAAGCCGCTGATGCGTTGAGTGACCAAGAGGTGTGCCGCTTCGGACAGAGGCGTCTGCGGGTGCACGGTGCGTACGGGTTGGCTCATGATATGGGATACGTGGACGGCCTCGGACGCGCGGCGGTTGGCGAACTGTTCGGCGCGTTGGCTCAAGGTCATCAGGTCGTCGACCGTGATGTCCATATAGGTGTCCATGCTTTTCAGCGCCTGCTGAAAGTCCGCGCGTCGGGGGCGTTTCGTTTCATTCTGCCGATGGTTCATATGTCTCTCCTGTTGCCGCCGGGTCAGGCGGCGTTATCGGTCACCACGGAGCTGGGGATGGTGTCGAGCCGCTGCCAGGAATTTTCGTTCCGGCAGACTTCGTAGCGGGCCCAGCCCGCGAAGGCTTCCCGGCTGCTGACACCTGTCCGGCGGCGTTGGCTACCGGCTACCACCCGATAGCGCACGGCGTCAGCAGTGTTGGATTCAGCCGTTGCCGCGGCGGCGTGGTCAACCACCTGGCGTACCTGCCATTGCGGACCAAACGATCCATTGCAATAGTAGCTGCCGACACGCAGGTCCGCAGGGTCCATACCGCCGGACTCGGCATTGCACACTGCAAGCGTGCAAAGCGTTTCAATATTATCGTTGCCAATCGCCAGTGCGGGATCAATAGCGCCGGCCGCGGTGGTGAGGGCTTCACGGGAAAAGACTTCAGCGGCTGGTTCGCTGTCATCCGGCGCGGCGGGTGGCTGGGGCTTGCGCGACCACACCGCCGGATAGCGGCGCCAGGGAAATGCGAGATTGAAGACGATGGCCACCGACAGGATGACGAGTACATTCAGCAACACCGGTGTCAGCACATAGTGAAAACCCAGGGCGTGTACCGACTCGCCCCCCACGACGGCGCTCAATGCGGTGGCGCCACCCGGTGGGTGGATGCAGCGCAGGTAGTACATGGCGCTGATCGCCAGCGCGACCGCCAGGGCGGCGGTCAGGATGGGATCCAGATCCAGGCGGGTACAGGCAATGCCGATGGCGGCGGATACCAGGTGTCCGCCGAACACGGCCCAGGGCTGGGACAGCGGCCCGTGCGGCACCGCGAACAACAGCACTGCGGAAGCTCCCATGGAGGCGACCAGGGCCGCGCCGCCGCTCAGACCCAGGTAGGCCTCGCTCACCAGCAGCACACCCAGTATGCCGG
>CAZMAK010000220.1:0-2024 GCA_964564245.1 uncultured Ectothiorhodospiraceae bacterium
GGATGTGACAGCAGGCCGTGCCGCAGCGCGCCCCATTCCCATGTTCCGTCCGGCAGGCTGTCTGCAGGCAAGGCCGGGACTTCCCGGCTCATGTTTTCCGAGAGCCAGCCGTCCAGCCAGTCATTCCGCAACATATCGATGCATAGTGTAACGCGCTCGGCGTCGCCGGCGTTGATCAGTGTATGAACCCGGGTCGGGTCGATGAGATGGAAGTAACCCGGCTCCAGCAGGAACGCGTCAAACCACTCGCCGAATTCACGGGCATAATGCGGGTAATCGAACATGACCGGCCTGCCGTCGTCATGCGTATATGGTTCGACCTTCCGTGCGATCGGCTCCAGTTCCGCCGCGTCCTTCTGCACCAGAAGCAGTGCACTCCTGTTCGTCACCACCGGCATCTGCATACGGATCAGATTCACATCCACATCCCTGTCATCGTGCAGTGAGTAAGCGGTTCCCGCCTTGCGGCGCAACAGGCGATAACAGGCCTTTTCGGCCTGGAAGCTGTTGAAGATCTCCGCCAGCAGCGGGCAGGAACCCAGTGCGTCGGCATAGGGATTGTTGTTTCTGTGCGCCCTGTGCCCGGCGTTGATGTCGCCCTCGGCAGGTAGGGAAATGCTGTGCTCGAAGGTACCCGCCCCGAAGTCGAGCATCCCGCGGGCAGTAGCAACGTCGGCCGCGAGGGCGGCAACATCATAGTATCGAGAGGATCTGAGGACGCTCACCATGATAAAATACTAAACAGTACGGCATCGACTGTCCAGCACCCCGTTACGCGCGTACGGCACAATACCAACCCCGCCTCAACCCGCAGCAAGCAGGTCCCGCAACATGGAGATGGCATAAACCGCCTCATCCACCGGCACGTCGAGCCCCGCCTCGCGAACGGTAATTTCAAACATGGCGACCCCCTGGATGGAGGAGATCACGGGGAGATCAAACAGCCACAGGCCGGTTTGTTCGGCCACCTCGATTGCGGCGTCGGCCAGGTCGTCCTGCTCACCCTGCATCGTGACAAGCATCGCGTTGGCATGCGGGGGGTTGGGTGTCACCAGAACCCCGGGCAACGCAGCAATGGCAGCTGCGAGTTCCCTGGTCTTGTCATAAAATGCCGGCATCAGCGGCAAGCGGTTTTCCAGCCCGCGCAGGGCATCAATCAACATCGGGAACTGCTTGTTCAGCCGGCCTCCCAGGCGGTGCTGGAAATACCTGGCCTCGTTGATCAGGTCCGCGGGACCTGCCAGGGCGGAACCCGCGATTCCACCCAGTCCCTTGTAGAACGATACGTACAGGGTATCGAACAGCGCCGCAATGTCGGCATAGGTATGTTCATAATAAGGCGCGATTTCCCACAGGCGTGCGGCATCGGCATGGAAAGGTATCCTGCGGCTGCGCGCCCATTCCGACATGGCCTTCAATTCATCCCAGGGCGGCAATATACAACCCAGGGGGCGCAACGGGATCTCGAGTGAGATGGCGCCCACGGGTTCGGCCATCGCAACGAGGTCTGCCAGCCTGGTGCGCCGGTCGTAGCTTCCAATCCAGGTTGCCTTGAGGCCATAGACCTCCTGATACGCCTTCTGCTCCCGTTCCTCTATATGGCTCCGCGGATGCACAGCGATCCGGGGCACACCACTGCGGTCACACCACAGCTTGAGCGCTATCATCTGCGCCATCCTGCCGCTGGGCATGAATACCACGGCCTGCTTGCCGAGCAATTCGATGAGTCGATGTTCGAGCCTTTCAAACAATTCGCCCTTTCCCGGACGATCCATCGCAACATCGGCACCGGCATACCGGGCAAGGTCAAGCAGCCGCTGCTGTGCCGTTTGCGGATAGTCATAGGTAAGGAATTTTTTACAGCGCATCTTGACGTTGGCCTTAACGCCCGCTGCATGTCGCTTGATCAAGTGGCTTTCCCCCGCAGGAGCAATCCTGCCAGGCGGCGACAACCAGACACACCATTCACTGCGAATCTCCATTGCATCGGTAACACCTGCATTGCATGTAGCGCATGGTTAACA
>CAZMAK010000221.1:0-2010 GCA_964564245.1 uncultured Ectothiorhodospiraceae bacterium
TGTACTTTGCAGGTACGGGATTGTACGCGGCCGTGCAAAGTACTGCTCGATCTGCACCCGGCTGTCGAGTGAAACCACCAGCTCATTCCCGCGTGCAGAGAATGCCTCCAGCTCATCGGTCAGTACCGGCGAGGTCAGGGAAACCAGCTTGTCCTGCAGGGACGCCGGCAACAGTGAATATTCATTCAGGTTGGAGACATCGTAGCCGGAAAGAAACTGTTGTGCCTGTTCCAGACAGGCCTGTCCGGTACAGCTCTTCACCGCCAGCAGTGGTGTTACCGCGTGCGCCCCGGCACTCCCTGCCAGCCAGCGCATGCGTTCGGCAACCACCCGCAGGTCGAAGAGCAGCAGCGGTCCGCCGGCGTGTCTGCGGCCGGCCCATTCCAGCACCGGGTGTGACCGGATATTCCGTGACCTGGCCTGCTGCATCGCCGTGTTCAGGCGATCACGGCCAGCCTCCGGCTTGCCGAACGGTTCAAGTTCAATCAGGATGGGCATGGTATCGATTTATACAGTTTATATATGGAATTCGCCAGCCGGCATGCGGGCCGGGACGGACCGTTCCTGGCGTTCACTGACGCACCTTGCCCGGATTATGCTTGACGTGATTCCTGCCAGACGTTAAACAGGATCCAGGACACAGGCAATGCGACAAGGGCAGGTCTCTTCAACATGCTTTATACCATCTCGGTCCGTGGCAAATCGGATGACATTCCGATCATTCCCTTTCTGGCTAAAAATTATCCGAACATACCGTATCACGAGATAGACAGCGTGTTCGGCTTCCTGGAGAAATCCACACTCTACGGTGGCCGGCCCTTCACCGAACCACAGATCAGTGACGCCGATGTCACCAAATTGTACTCGGTCGGCATCGGGGTACGCATCCCGCTCACCAACCACTACGTGACCCGCGAGGAATACGAACAGAACCTGCCACTGCTGGAAAAGTATCACCGGCCGGGCAACGCCGTCATCATCACCAACGACCAGCTGGCCCACTGGATCCGGGAAGATTTCGCCCATTACAGGATCGAGGCCAGCGTCATCAAGAACATCGACAGTTACGTGGAAATCGACCGGAACCTTGAACTCTACGACACCGTGGTGTTGCCGATGCGCCTGAACCAGGATGAAGCATTTCTTGCCGGCGTCGAAAACAAGGACCGCATCACCCTGTTCGCAAACGCGGGCTGCGCACTGACCTGCCCGTCCAGGATCTGCTATCCGTCCATCTCGAAAATGAACAAGTTTCAGGGTGGCGAATTCAAATGTTCACAGACACTCAAGTACCGCGAACTGCATGGCATGGTCGACTTCGATCTCGACCGGCTCGTCGAGCTTGGTTTCAATCGATTCAAGCTGCTGCGTGCCAAGCCGGCGACCATCGCCGGGGTGAAGGGTGTTACCGGGTTCTGAAAAGCCGTACCTCATGCGGCACCCTCTCAGGCGCCATGACAATGCTTGTATTTCCTGCCGGACCCGCACGGGCAGGGACTGTTACGACCCACCTTGTCCCGGGCAGCCGTGACACTCTCGGTAGCGGTAGCGATCCGGGGCGTGATATCCGCTGCCGGTTCGCTCCCGGTGCCAGTTCGCGGTGATGCCTCGGCCAGATCGGGATTGACCGCTACTGCCAGTATCCGCGCATTCAGGACCTGCGTCGCAACCGACAGGTTCGGTAACAGCAGCGACTCGACAGCGGGCAGCTGCCTGAGGATCTGTTCCACCAGGCGCTGGTAGGCGGACCAGCCGGACATGCCGGTGCCATGCACCGCCCAGAGTCCACGCCAGCGGTGCCTGAACTCATCGGCAACCGTAACAAACCGGGCAACCGCCTCACTGTCATTTTCGGGATACGAACGCACGTCCTGGATCAGCACATCCAGCATTGCATCGACTTCGCCGGCCGACATCACCACCGGGACGTTGAAGCGTTCCAGTTCCAGCTGCACCCGCGCAGACGGCCGGTAGGGAACCAGTTCCGGCTCGATCCCGATGCGCCTGCCG
>CAZMAK010000222.1:0-2007 GCA_964564245.1 uncultured Ectothiorhodospiraceae bacterium
CTGACAGTCAATCGGGCAAGGAAGAGAAACCCGAGGGTGAATCCGGGGGTGACAAACAGAAGCCGGAGTCCGAGGAGCAGGGTCAGGATCAGGATACACAGAAGGATTCAGGTGAAGGCGGGACACAACCCGATGAAAAGAAAGGCATTCTAGGTGAGCTTGAGGAAGAGTTGGGGATAGGCGAGCAAAAGGATAAGGATGCTGCGGGCGGTGACAAGAATCGCGACCGTGAAGAACCCGGTAGCGGTTCTGAGCAACAAACAGGCGGATCTGGCGGGTCTGCAAGCGAAATTACCGAAAAGGATACCAAGGCCAGCCAGGCCGTAGACCAGTTTGACCAATTGGGAACGGGACCTGGTCAGGATGATTCGGGCAAGCCAGCCGGACTGCCGGATAAGGACGGCAAACCGGGTTCCGGGATTTCCATGATCATGATGGATCAATGGCTTGAACAGATTGAAGGTGATCCCTCCTATTTGTTGAGAAATCAATTCATGATCGAGGAACGGCAGGAACTGGACCGCCGGGGCAGAATGGTGATGGAAACAAGACCATGGTAAATACCGGTCTTTTTGCTATATCATGATGTTGTGCAGTAACAGAACATTCGGGCCAATCCCGGCATGATTGACGGGACGCCAGAGCGCCACAATCCCGGTTACAGGGCAAATTTATGCATCGTATGAAAACTTCCCGTTTCTGTCTCATTTGTTTGCTGACGAGTTTTCTGTCCGGTATCACCCAGACGGCAAGCGGTTTTTCTTTTGGTTTCAGCTCAAATAACTCTCAGAACAGAGCAAATTCTCCACGTACCACCTCGAATCGTCCATGGGGCAATATCGGAGACTTCAAACCGGGGGTGCAGGTCGAAAATAACGTCATCAGCGACCCTAACGGTTACAGCTACAGTTACAGTTACCAGACCACCAATAACGGCGCCGAGAATGGTTATTATCTCGGTAGCGCCCCCGGGACCGGCTGGCCAGGGGTGATGAACCAGATGGCGCCGCAGCAGCAGGGCTATGCGCCGGCCTATACGCCGTCGGCCTATGCAGGGTACCCCGGACAAGTGGCAGCCAACGCTACAGCCGGACAGCCGAGCGTCGAGGTGGACGTGAGCGAAACCTCGCCCTTCGAGCAGCAGAATATCGTTTATACCGTGCGTGTGGTCAGCAGCGGTAATCTTAAAACGCTGAATCCCATCCTGCCGCGCATCGAAGGGGCCGCACTGCAAAAAGTGGACGGCCCTGTCGCCAGCCTGCGAACAGACAAGCGCAGCGGAAGCCAGGAAATTGTCAATACCTATCATTTCGAACTGACGCCGCTGCGTTCCGGTGAGATCGTGATCCCTGTTATCAGCTTCAAGGGCACGCATGTGTCCAGCAACAGGCAATGGAACCCGGCTATGCCCTCGGCTACGGGCGCCGGGGAAGCGTTCACTGTAGCCTCAACCAAACCGGTAACCCTGAGTGTCCAGCCGGCGGAGCCGAACGTGATACCCTGGTTGCCGTTGAACGATCTGAAATTGAAAGCACAGTTGTCGAACGAGCAGCGCGTAAAGAAGGGTACTCCGGTAACACTGACACTGGAACTGGATGCCAAAGGAACAGTGGGCGACCAGCTGCCCACGCTTGAGAATCAGCTGGTGAGCGACGATTTCCGCGTCTATCGCGAATCGACCACGACGAAAAATGGTATATCAAGTGACGGCGCCTACCTGATCGGTAGCCGCACGGAAACCTACACCCTGATACCCCTCAAGGATGGCTGGATACGGTTGCCCCAGCTCGGTGTCGCGTGGTGGGATGTCGATTCGCATAGCGCCCAAATCGCCGGCCAGTCCGATCAGCCGGAAGTGATGCCCGGCAGCGGGAGTAGTGCACATGCCGCACGCGCCACCAGCGACGGTGGCTATCCCGTCTACTTCTGGTTTCCCATGCTGATTACCCTGGGGATGATCCTGGGTTACTGGCTGGGCGCCTGGGCGCGCACACGTCCGGTCCTGAA
>CAZMAK010000223.1:0-1984 GCA_964564245.1 uncultured Ectothiorhodospiraceae bacterium
CGATGATGGCGACCTTCTTGCCGCTCATCTGTTCCGGGGCATCAAAACCGTACTTGTTCTGGTAGGCCGAGTCCCCGATATACTGCTCGACGGAGTTGATGCCGACGAAATCCTCGACGTTGTTGCGGTTGCAGCCGTCTTCACACGGGGCGGGACAGACCCGTCCCATCATGGCCGGGAACGGGTTGGCGTCGGTGGAACGGCGGAACGCGTATTCTTCCATGCTCACGCCACCGGTCGGCTTCTCGATGCCGCGCACGATCTGCAGCCAGCCGCGGATGTCCTCACCGGACGGGCAGCTGCCCTGGCACGGGGGTGTACGGTGTACGTAGGTCGGGCACTTGTGGGTATGGTCACCCTCGAAGATGTTGTCGCCCTTGCGTGCGTACTCGTGTACGCCGTCCTTAAAACGACGAAAAGAGAGTTTCCTGTTTTCCATCTCTTCTTTTGAAGTAGCCATACCGTTTCTCCTGTGTATCCGGCCGGGTCTCAACCCGGATCAGGGTTCTATTGCGTGAATTCGTGTTACTGCTTGTTCCCCATCACGATCGCGTTGCTGACCAGCTGGTGCACGCTGACGATGCTGTCCATTCCGAACCCGTAGTAGGGAAGGACCTTGGTGAACTGGCTCTTGCAGATGGCACAGATGGCGGCCATGTGCGTGACGCCGTAATTCTCGACCACGAACTTGAGGGCCTCCATGCGCGGCAGGGCACCCTTCACGCGCAGTTCCATCAGGTCGTCGGTCAGCAGGCCACCGCCGCCGCCACAGCAGTAGGTGGCGTCGTGAATGGTGTCCTGCGGCATGTCGTAGAAGTGGTTGCAGCTGGCCTTGATCACTTCGCGCGGGATAGTGAACTGGCCGCCCGGCTTCGATCCCATGCGCGAGGCGCGCGCGATGTTACAGGAATCGTGGAAGGTCAGCACCATGTCGTCGTTCGCGGATTTGTCCAGGGTAATGCCGCCGCGCTGGATCAGGTCATGGGTGAACTCGAGAATATGCTGCGGTACCGGGTACTTCGGATCGAGGAAGTCGAACGGACCGGCCAGCGTGTTGAGGAAGCTGTAGGCCACTCGCCAGGCATGCCCGCACTCGCCGAAGATGATGCGCTTGACACCGAGTTCGAGCGCGGCTTCACGGACGCGCAGCGACAGTTTGCGCATGTTCTCGTAGCTGCCGATGAACATGCCGAAGTTGGCCGCCTCGCTGGCATACGAGCTGAGTGTCCAGCTGATGCCGGCCTCGTGGAATACCTTGGCGTAGCCCATCAGGCCGTCCACGTGCGGTTCGGCGAAAAAGTCGGCCGACGGCGTGACCAGCAGCACCTCGGCGCCTTTCTGATCCAGCGGCAGCTTGACGGCGACGCCGGTGTCGTCCTCGATGTCTTCCTCCAGGCCTTCCAGTGTGTCGGCCAGCGCCGGCTCCGGCAGGCCGAGGTTGTTGCCGATCTTGTAGACCTTGCCGATGATCTCGTTGCAGTACTTCTGGCCGATGCCGACGGCGTCCATGACCTCGCGCGCGGCCATGGAGATTTCCGCGGTGTCGATACCGTACGGGCAGAACACCGAGCAGCGGCGGCATTGCGAGCACTGGTGGAAGTAGCTGTACCAGTCGTCCAGGACTTCCCTGGTCAGGTCGGTGGCGCCGACGAGCTTCGGGAAGTACTTGCCGGCGAAGGTGTAGTAGCGGCGGTAGACCTTGCGATACAGGTCCTGGCGTGCCACGGGCATGTTCTTCGGATCGGTGGTGCCAAGGTAGTAGTGGCACTTGTCGGTACAGGCGCCGCACTTGACACAGGAATCGAGAAACACGGCGAGCGAGCGGTACTTGCCGGTCAGTTCGCCCATCTTGTCGATGGCGACCTGTTGCCAGTTGTCGACCAGTTCGCCCGGGAAGCCCAGTTGCTGCTGGAACTCCTCCTTGGCGAGAAACGGCTTGCTGTGCGCCATCACCCCTTCGTGGATCTTCGGGATGATCGGATAT
>CAZMAK010000224.1:0-1973 GCA_964564245.1 uncultured Ectothiorhodospiraceae bacterium
GGCGCGATCGAAACTTTCTGCTACGCTGAACCGGGATTTTTCCTGCATAACCATACGATCGTCCCGACAGACGTTTCGCCCCACAGCGCATACCCTGTTCCTTGTTCAACAGGAGCGCGCATGTCCCTTGCCGTCGTCTACAGCCGTGCCATGCTCGGCATGGAAGCGCCGCTGGTGACGGTCGAGGTCCACCTCTCCAACGGCCTGCCCTCGTTCTCGATCGTCGGCCTGCCGGAAACGGCGGTGAAGGAAAGCAGGGACCGCGTACGCGGCGCCCTGCTGAACTGTCACTTTGAATTCCCGATGCGGCGTATCACGGTCAATCTGGCACCGGCCGACCTGCCCAAGGAAGGCGGGCGATTCGACCTGCCGATTGCGCTGGGTATCCTCGCCGCCACGCGCCAGATTCCGGGCAACGCCCTGGGTGACTACGAGGTCGCCGGCGAACTGGCCCTGTCGGGTGAGCTGCGCCCGGTGCAGGGTGTCCTGCCCATGGCGCTGCAGTCCACCAGCGCACGACGCGCCCTGCTGATCCCGCAGGAAAACGGACCGGAAGCCAGCCTGGTGCGCGAGGCCCGGGTGCTGGCCGGCACCAGCCTGTTGCAGGTCACCGCACACCTGTGCGGCACCCGCGTACTCGAACCGGCCACGGCCAAGGCCACGGTGGCCAGCGGGCGACAGCCCGCGGACCTTGCCGACCTGCGCGGGCAGCATCATGCCCGCCGCGCCCTGGAGATCGCCGCCAGTGGTGGACACTCACTGTTGCTGCTGGGTCCGCCCGGCACCGGCAAGTCCATGCTGGCCAGCCGCCTGCCCGGCATCCTGCCGTTGATGAGCGAAGCGGAGGCCCTGCAAAGTGCCGCGATCCGCTCCGTCTCCGGTATTCCGGTCGACCCGGTCCACTGGCGCAACCGCGCCTTCCGCGCGCCGCACCACACCGCCTCAGCCGTCGCCCTGGTGGGCGGGGGCAGCAACCCGCGCCCCGGCGAGATTTCACTGGCACACAACGGGGTGCTGTTTCTCGATGAGTTGCCGGAATTCGACCGGCGCGTACTGGAAGTGCTGCGCGAACCCCTGGAATCCGGGCACATCATGATTTCCCGCGCCGCACACCAGGCGCAATTCCCGGCCCGGTTTCAACTGGTTGCGGCGATGAATCCCTGCCACTGCGGCTGGCTGGGCGACCCGTCCGGACGCTGTCATTGCACCAGTGAACAGATCCAGAAATACCGTAATCGCATATCCGGACCGTTACTCGACCGTATCGATATGCACGTGGAAGTGCCACGGTTATCGTTTGAAGAAATGAACGGGCCAAAAGGCGAAGGCAGCGCGGTCGTGCGGGAACGTGTAATCAAAATTCGCGACATACAACTGCAACGCAACACAACACTGAACAGCCGACTCACACACCAACAGGTTGAGGATTCATGCACACTCAACAAATCTGAACGACTACTGTTGCAGCAGGCAATCGAAAAACTGCAACTGTCCGCACGCGCGTATCACCGCATCCTGAAACTGGCGCGCACGATCGCAGATATGGAGGCATCGGAAGACATCACTGCGAGGCACTTGTCGGAAGCGATCAATTACCGGTGCATGGACCGGCAGTAACAAAAATGGGGTCAGATCCCAGTTTTCGCTAATATACCGCTCACGGCGAATTACCCATCGGTTGCCCGTTGCGATGGCCGGCCATTCCTGCCACGCCGCACCTGCCGCTGCGCCATCAGTGCGATCTTGTCCTTGAAATCCTCGCGCTCCAGTACCAGTTCCTGATTCAGCATCTCCCGGATTTCAGTAGCTGGCAGCGACTGCGTTGCAGGGCTTCGTGAAGCACCCCAAGATAGTACTGATAATCCGAGGCGGCATTGAAGCATGGCTCAGGATTATTGCCACGCTGGATGACATGCTGTGGCAAGCCGGGAAGATGGATTCAGGGTTTTCCTGGCATCACAACGCTCTGTGTA
>CAZMAK010000225.1:0-1964 GCA_964564245.1 uncultured Ectothiorhodospiraceae bacterium
TGTAGAAGATGTTGCGCTTGTCGTGCGCCAGCGTGGGGTGGTCGATCGGCTTGTGCACCGGGTCGTGCAGCTCCGGGATATCCAGTGCGGCGATCTCGAACAGGTCGCGCATCGCCATCAGCGAATCCACCTCGTAAACGTCGGCCTCTTCGTCCAGCCCCAGTTCGGCCGCCAGCATGCCGCGATGCTCCGGCCGCATGGTACTCACCACCTGCAAGCGGACGATCGGGGCAAAATGCCGGTCGCGCAGTTCCGACTCGATCATCGCCAGCAGGTCGTCGGCCTCTTCCTCGTCGACCTCGACCACGGCGTTGCGGGTCACCCGGAACAGCTCGCAGGTAACGATCTCGGTACCCGGGAACAGCAGGTCCAGGTTGGTGGCGATCAGGTCGTCGAGGGTGACGAAGGTGTTACTGTCGCCGACCCGGATGAAGCGCGGCGCGATGTCTTTCAGCACCGGCACCTTGATGCGCGCAATGTGCGTCGCCCCGCTGCCCGGATAGCGCAACGTCACCAGCAGGTTGAGCGCCAGGTTCGAGATGAACGGGAACGGGTGTGCCGGGTCCATCGCCAGCGGTGTCAGCAGCGGAAAGATGTTGCGGATGAAATGTTCGCGCAGGATATCCTGCTCCGGCTGCCCGAGATCGGCATGATGCACCACGCGGATGCCATGCACTTCCAGCTTCTTGCAGAGGCTGAGGAGGATCTCCTTCTGCTGCAGGTAGATGTCGCGCACGACCGCCTGGCACTCGGTCAGCTGCTGGGCCGGTGTGCGCCCGTCCCGGGTCGGTGCACGGATGCCCGCGGCGATCTGCTGTTTGAGTCCACCGATGCGCTTCATGAAGAATTCGTCGAAGTTGCTGCTGACGATGGCGAGAAACTTGACCCGCTCCAGCAGGGGGATGTCCTCGTGCGCCGCCATCTGCAGCACGCGGCGGTTGAATTCCAGCCAGGTCAGTTCCCGGTTCAGGTACCACTCGGGGGCATTCAGGTCGAAGTCGGCCGGTGATGCCGGCGCACCGGCCGGCGAGGCGCCACCGGCACGCTCCGGGGCCGCTCCGGCCACCGGTTGCGTCGTCACCAGATGTGTCATGGGATCCATTGTGATGCCTGTTTCGTATGCAAGGTACTGGTCTTGCTGGATAAACTGACAGAAACGCCGTTCTGCCGTCAAGTGTATACAGATTATATAGGTAATTCTGTTTCGTCCGGCCCGGGTCCGGTCTGAACCCGGCGGTTTATACACCGGGAACGGCGAGGGTCGCTACCGTGCCGGACCAGATGCGTCCGGCCGGGCGGCATCCCACGAACCAGTCACACCGGACCGGCCGCCGGGAACCCCGCTCCAGGAGCCTGTCGGATTTGGGTGATCGTAGCGAGCCGGGTGGGAAAGTGAGGCCATTTTCCGATCGTTTGAGGAGAATAGCCGTAGCTATTTGACGAGAAGGATCGGACAAATGGACCGCTATCCCGCCGGCGCAGTAGATCAATCCCAGGTCCGACAGGCTCCTAGTCTCCGGGGGATTCGGGCTCATCCTCCCCACCCTGCACCGGTGCGGTCCCGGGTTCCACCACTTCCTCGACGGCTCGGGCACTCGCCCGCACCGATCCACTGGAAAGCACGGGCGCCGCATCGATGTCCTCGGCATCCATCATCGCAGCGATACGCTGCAACGAGGCCAGTAACTGCGACTGTTCCCATTCCTTCAGGTTCCGAAAGCGCTGCGCGAATCTCTCCTGCAGTAAGGGCGGAGATTTCGCCAGCAGGGACAGCGCGTCTGCCGTGGCCTCCACCAGCACCCGGCGCCGGTCTTCCGTATCGCGCACCCGTTTGACCAGGCCCCGTTTTTCCAGGCGGTTGAGGATATCGGTCACAGTACCCTGGCTGAGGCTGATGCGGCTGGCCAGTTCCCCGGCGGACAGGGACCCCGCGTGCAGCGCCTTGAGGATCAGCGCCTGCGGAC
>CAZMAK010000226.1:0-1956 GCA_964564245.1 uncultured Ectothiorhodospiraceae bacterium
CCCGGCCTGCCCGAACTGCGGCCACACCGTGTACCACCGGCAGCAGCACCGGCGCTAGCGCGTCCAGGGCGCTCCTATACCCGCGTGGATTTCCTGCGAAATACGTAACCTGCCAGCAGGCTCAGCGCGCTGATCGCCAGCACCGGTCCGTTACCGTAGCGCACGAAGGGCGTGCTGCCCTGCATCGGCACTACCGCGCCCCGCACCACGGCGCTGGTAAACTGTGCGCTGCGTGCCGTGACCGCGCCACGGGCATCGATGATGGCCGAGATGCCGGTATTGGTGGCCCGTAACAGCGGTCGACCGGTCTCCTTCGCGCGCACCCGGGCAATCTCCAGGTGCTGGTGCGGCGCCAGCGAATCACCGAACCAGCCGTCGTTGCTGACGTTGACCAGCATGGCCGCCTGCGGCACGGCGGCGGCAATGAGCCGGCCAAAGGCCACCTCGAAACAGATCGAGGTACCGACCGGGTAGCCACCGGCCTGCAGCAGTGGCTGGTGCGCGGAACCGCGCGAAAAATCGCCGTTCATCGGCACCAGTTTGTCGAGAAAGATGCCGAGCAGGTTACGCATCGGCACGTACTCGCCAAACGCCACCAGGTGCTGCTTGTAATAGAACGACGGGTGCGTACTGACATCCACGACCGCGTTGTAGTAGTTCCAGTGTTCACGATCCAGTACCGGGATGCCCGACAGCAGGGTGCTGTCCTGCGCCGCCAGCCGCTTTTCCAGGGACGGGATGTAGTGCTCGTCGACCTGGTCGTAGAACGCCGGGATGGCGGTCTCCGGCCAGACATAGATATCGCTGCGTGCACCGCCAAAGGTCAGGGTCCCATAACGCTCAAGGGTCTTTTCCAGGTTCTCCGGCAGCCACTTCGTTTCCTGCGCAATATTGCCCTGCACCAGGCTGACGCTGAGCGGGTCGCCCAGCGGCCGTGTCCATGCCACACGGTCGAGCAGCAGGCCGCCTCCCCAGACCGCCGCCAGCAGCACCAGCGGGATGAGCCGTGCACGACCGAGCACGGCCAGGCACAACAGCCCGGCGGACAGGGCTGCCAGCCAGCTCACGCCGTACTCCCCGGCCAGCGGCAGGTATCCGGACAACGGGCTGTCGATCTGGCTGGCGCCGAGATCCAGCCACGGTAACCCGGTGAAGATCCACCCGCGCACCCATTCGAACAGCAACCAGGCAGCCGGAAACACCAGCCACAGCCAGCGCCGGTCCCGGCCGGGGAACAGGCGCCGCGCGGCATACCCGGCCAGCGCGGGAAACAGCGCCAGCACCAGCACGAACAGCAGCGCGATGCCGCCGGCCACCGGCCACGCCACGTTGCCGTAGGTATGCACGCTGACGTAGACCCAGGACATACCGACGCCGAAGAAACCGAGTCCGAAGGCCAGCCCGTGCCGGAAGGCCTGGCGCGGGGTATCGTCCAGCCAGCGCAGGAACAGCAGCGCCAGCGAGCCGACCACGACCGGGAACCAGCCGATCGGGGCAAATGCCAGCACCCCGGCCGCACCGGCCAGCAGGAGGACCAGGTCAACCATCCAGGAGACGGAACGCGCGCGCGACTCGTCGCCGGCGAGCAGTGAACGACTCACGGTTGCGCTTGCCCGGCGGTTGCGTTGCCGGCGACCGGCTGCGGAAGGAGGGTCAGCTGCAGCATGTGCACCCGGCGGTTGTCCGCGCGCAGCACCTTGAACAGCAGGTTGTCGATGACGATGCGTTCACCGCGCTTGGGCAGGTGCCCGATCTGGTGCACCACCAGCCCGCCGATGGTATCGAACTCCTCGTCGGAGAACTGCTTGCCGAAGTACTCGTTGAAGTCCTCGATCGGTGTCAGCGCCTTGATGGTGTAGTGCATCTCGCTGTGGCGGCGGATGGTGTAATCCTCCTCCACGTCGTGCTCGTCCTCGATCTCGCCGACGATCTGTTCCAGCACGTCCTCGATGGTGA
>CAZMAK010000227.1:0-1940 GCA_964564245.1 uncultured Ectothiorhodospiraceae bacterium
CGTAGAGCGCGTCGTACAGCGGGCGCAGGTAGGGATCGACCTTCTGGGTCATGTCGCCGGGCAGGAAACCCAGCCGTTCGCCGGCCTCCACCGCCGGGCGCACCAGCACCAGCCGGCTGACCTTCTCCTGTTCCAGTGCCTGTACCGCACAGGCCACCGCGAGATAGGTCTTGCCGGTACCGGCCGGACCGATGCCGAAGTTGAGGTCGTGTTTCATGATGCTGCGCAGGTAGTGCCGCTGGTTGCGCCCGCGCGGGCTGATGATGCCGCCCGGCGTGCGGATGGTGATGCTGTCATCCTCCGCGGCATCCGCCGCGAGATTCCCGGCACTGATCTCGCGCAGCAGCAGGTGAATCCGCTCCGGGCTGAGCCGGGCCTGGCCCGCATCCGCGTAGAGCATCTCGACCACCTGGCGAGCGTACTTCACTGCCTCGGCATCGCCCAGGATACGGAAACGGTTCCCGCGGTTGTTGATCTCCACCCCCAGGCGCTGTTCCAGCAGGTGCAGGTGCGAGTCGAGCTGGCCGCAGAGGTTGGCCAGGCGGTCGTTCTCGTCCGGCTCCAGGTCGAAATCGACGGAGTGGAGGTGTGCGTTCAAGAAACCCTCTGCTGCAAACCGGCGCCGGCATCGTCAAACGACACCACTTCGCCGCGCAGGGAATTCGGCAACGCCTCGGTGATTCGCACCTCGACAAAGTGTCCGGTCAGGCGCGGGTGGGCGGCAAAGTTCACCACGCGGTTGTTGGCGGTGCGCCCGCTCAGCTGACGGGCGTCCTTGCGCGAGGGCTTTTCCACCAGCACGCGCTGCACGCTGCCCACCATGCCGGCACTGATGGCCGCGGCCCTGGTCTCGATTCGTTGCTGCAGGCGGGCCAGGCGCGCCTTCCCGACCGCCAGCGGCACCTCGTCCGGCAGGCCCGCCGCCGGTGTGCCCGGCCGTGCGCTGTAGACAAAACTGAAGGAATGGTCGAAGCCGACCTCCTCGATCAGCTGCAGGGTCTGCTCGAAGTCCGCCTCGGTCTCGCCCGGAAAGCCGACGATGAAGTCCGAGGAGATGCTGATGTCCGGCCGCACCGCGCGCAGCCGGCGGATGATCGAGCGGTACTCCAGCGCCGTGTGATTGCGCTTCATCATGGCCAGCACCCGGTCCGACCCCGACTGCACCGGCAGGTGCAGGTGCGATACCAGCTGCGGCACCTCGGCATAGACATTGATGAGGCTGTCGCTCATCTCCAGCGGGTGGGAAGTGGTATAGCGGATGCGGCCAATGCCGTCGATGGCCGCGATCCAGCTGATCAGCAGTGCCAGGTCGGCCATCGCCCCGTCGTGCATCACGCCCCGGTAGGCGTTCACGTTCTGCCCGAGCAGGGTGACCTCGCGCACGCCCTGCGCAGCCAGTGCCGCCACCTCGGCGATCAGGTCGTCGAACGGTCGGCTGACCTCCTCGCCGCGGGTGTAGGGCACCACACAGAAACTGCAATACTTGCTGCAGCCCTCCATGATGGACACGAACGCGGTCGGGCCGGTGGCCCGTGGCGCCGGCAGGCAGTCGAATTTCTCGATCTCGGGGAAGCTGATGTCGATGACCGGCCGCCGCGTACGGTGCACCGCGTCCAGCAACTCCGGCAACCGGTGCAGGGTCTGCGGGCCGAACACGATGTCCACGTAGGGTGCACGGGCACGGATCGCCTCGCCCTCCTGGCTGGCCACGCAACCGCCGACACCGATCACCAGGCCGGGGCGCCGCTGCTTCAGCTCCCTCCAGCGCCCCAGCTCGGAAAACACCTTTTCCTGGGCCTTTTCACGGATCGAGCAGGTGTTGAGCAGCAGCACGTCGGCCGCAAGCGGGTCCTGTGTGACTTCCATGTGGTGCGATGCGACCAGCACGTCCGCCATCTTCGCGGAATCGTACTCGTTCATCTGGCAGCCGTGGGTCTGGA
>CAZMAK010000228.1:0-1843 GCA_964564245.1 uncultured Ectothiorhodospiraceae bacterium
TGCAGGTGCCCGGTTCGGACTCGTCCGAATTGCACACCACGTATTTCTGCACCGGCGCATTGCGTGGCATGAAGCTCCACTTCAACCCGGTCGGAAAGCCTGCACCACCGCGTCCGCGCAGGCCGGAGGCCTTGACGGTCTCGATGATGTCCTCGCGCGGGGTCCGGTCGGCCAGGATCTTCTTCCAGGCCTGGTAACCACCGACCTTGAGGTAATTCTCCAGCGTCCACGGCTGGTCAAACTGCAGGGTATCGAAACAGACCTGTACGCCCATGTCCTACTCCAGTCCGTCCAGGATGGCGTCGACCCTGGCGGGTGTCAGCTTCTCGTGGTAGTGACCGTTCACCGCCATCATCGGGCCGCCGGCACAGGCCGCCAGGCACTCTTCCTCGCGCTTCAGGGTGATGCGGCCGTCCGGGGTGGTCTCGCCCAGGCGCACCCCGAGTTTGCTTTCCACGTATTCCACGATGGTCTCCGCACCGCACAGCATGCAGGAGATATTGGTGCAGAGCGCAACCATGTTGCGGCCGACCGGCGCCAGCTCGATCATGGAGTAGAAGGTACCGACCTCATAGACCAGTACCGGTGGCATGTCGAGATACTCCGCCACCGCGTCCATCAGCTCACGGCTGACCCAGCCACCGTTCTGGTGCTGCGCGGCCTGCAGCGCACTCAATACCGCCGACTTCTTCTGATCCGGTGGATACCTGGTCACCCACGCGTCGATGTGCGCACGGGTCGCGGGTGACAGCAGGTCGGATTTTTTCAAACGGGCATTCATCAGCGGTCAATTTCCCCGAACACGATATCCTGTGTTCCGATCACAGCCACCACGTCGGCCAGCATGTGGCCACGCGTCATTTCGTCGATACCGGACAGATGGGCAAAACCGGGGGCGCGTACCTTCAGCCGGTAGGGTTTGTTGGCCCCGTCGGAAACCAGATACACGCCGAACTCGCCCTTGGGATGCTCGATCGCGGCATAGACCTCACCGGCCGGAACGCAGAAGCCTTCGGTAAACAGCTTGAAGTGATGGATCAGGGCTTCCATGTCGGCCTTCATGGTTTCCCGGCGTGGCGGTGCAAGCTTGCAGTCTTCCAGCATGACCGGTCCGGGATTGGCGCGCAGCCACTGGATGCATTGCCGGATGATGTGATTGGACTGGCGCATCTCCTCGATGCGGACCAGGTAGCGGTCATAACAGTCGCCGGTCGTACCCACCGGGATATCGAACCGCATCCGGTCATAGACTTCATACGGCTGTTTCTTGCGCAGGTCCCATTCCACGCCGGAACCGCGCAGCATCGGGCCGGTGAAGCCGAGTTGCATGGCCCGTTCGGGCGAGACCACGCCGATACCGACCGTGCGCTGTTTCCAGATCCGGTTGTCGGTGAGCAGGGTTTCATACTCGTCCACGCAGGCCGGGAAACGGTCGGTGAAGGACTCGATGAAATCCAGCAGGGAGCCCTGCCGGTTCTCGTTCACGCGGTCGACGTCCTTCTGGCTGTGCCATCTGGAGGTCTGGTACTGCGGCATGATCTCCGGCAGGTCGCGGTAGACGCCGCCGGGCCGGTAATAGGTTGCGTGCATGCGTGTACCGGACACCGCCTCGTAGCAGTCCATCAGGTCTTCGCGTTCGCGGAAGGCATACAGGAACACCGTCATGGCCCCGATGTCGAGACCGTGCGCGCCCAGCCACAGCAGGTGGTTCAGCAGCCGGGTGATCTCGTCGAACATGACCCGGATGTACTGCGCACGGACCGGCGCCTCGATGCCAAGCAGCTTTTCCATCGCCAGCACGTAACCATGTTCGTTGCACATCATGGAGACGTAGTCGAGGCGG
>CAZMAK010000229.1:0-1810 GCA_964564245.1 uncultured Ectothiorhodospiraceae bacterium
GCCGTGCGGCATATCCGCACCTCTGGTTTTATCAGGATTGTCAGTATCGAGACTCCTGTAGTCGATGTTCCAGGTATGAAGCAATTTTCCATTCTGGTCATAGAGCCAGACCGCATATTGATTTTCTGGATCGTTCCAGCCGAGAAAAGCGTAGTACCCTTTTTGCAGGGGACCATACAGTGTGATGCGCTTGCGTGGCGCATTTGCAGCAGCAGCTACAAACACCTCTTTGGGGGCGATTGACCTGTGCAGGATCAACGTTTCGGCGCCGGTCTTCATTTCGGCAAGGACATCATGCGGCCAGAGCTTGTACTCGCCGACAATGACACCGTAGGCGAAAACTGCCAGCAAGCACAGGAAGCTGAATGATATCAGGAATACCTTTTTTTCGGTCTTGCTGGACATATCAGGGTCTGGTTATCCGACTGAATGTATACCAACATGCTGACAGGCGTTAATATCATGAAACCCGCATATATTCGGTGTTTGCTCTGAGCATCATGCGCAAGCACCACTATACTAGCCACTCTGGATTCATGACAAGTTCAGGTGTGCCGGATACCGCACACACCAGGGCCCGGGAGTGCGTCCTGCCAGTCTGACCCTTTAACCCGGATATCTTGCAACGGCGTTCCGGCCGTAGCGGGCACGGAAGGACTGGCAGGCGGTGGGCGGGGTCCGCTGTCGTGGTCCGCGGCATGACATCGATGCCGCGGTATATGCTGCTGATCGCCGGGCGAAGCAGGCGGTCGTGGCCGCCCGACCCGGGCAGTTTGTCCCCGGTAATGGCTGCCCCGCAAACGCCCCGTCCCTCCGGGAGAGGGTTGGGGTGAGGGGATCAGATGCAACGGTCCCCGGTATTTACGGGCGACTCAAACTACAAAGGACCTGGAATAATCAGGTATACTTTGCAGTTCGTGATCACCGATAAAACGACTTCGCTCATGAGCCCAGATCCAGCCCGTCCCAGGTCTTCCGGAACACGCGAACTGGTCAAGGAAGAATTTTCCACCAGCGGGTCCGAATACGATGCCACACGCTTTGCCTTCCCCAGATTTCGCTTGCTGAGCGAATGCTATGCCCGGATGTTCATGAAGCTGTTGCCCGAGCCAGCGGGTATAGATGCCGTGCTGGAGATTGGCGCCGGTACCGGCCGGTTTACCGCCATGGTGCTCGAGCGCGGATTTTCCGTTACGGCGACCGACATCAACGAGGGATTGCTCGAGACCCTGCGGAACAAGGTATCGCAAATGGGGGCCGCGGACCGCTGCCGGGTCGAAGTACAGGACATGTTTGACCTTGATTTTGCCAACGATACTTTCGATCTCGTGTATTCGATCAACGTGCTTCCCCGCCTGCTGACACTGGAAGATCAACGGGCAGCATTGCTCGAGATTTCCAGAGTTATCAAGCCGGGCGCACGGCTGCTCTTTAACTATCGCAACAGGCGCTCCTTCTACCGGTTCTTCTTCAGGAAACACACGGCAACACCCGAAGAGATCAACGCCATCCTTGCAGAAGCCAACCTGAGTATCGTTGATCAGCGCGGCCAGCTGCTCTCATCAGTGATGCTGTTCAATCATCTCCCGATGTTTCTCAATCGCCTTGTCGTCAAGCTGGACCTGGCGCTAAGCCATTACTTTACCAACCATGCCTGGGATATTTTTCTACTGGTCGAAAAGGGTCACGCAAGCAGCGCGCAGGAGAAGGTCAAACCCTGACCACATCATTACGGCTCATTACAGCCGGACCCGCGGATGTGACAGCAGGCCGTGCCGCAGCGCGCCCCATTCCCATGTTCCGTCCGGCA
>CAZMAK010000230.1:0-1761 GCA_964564245.1 uncultured Ectothiorhodospiraceae bacterium
GCGCCATTACCGCGCTGTTCATGGGGTTCCTCGGTGTCGTGCATAATGACATCAAGCGCGTGATCGCCTATTCCACCCTGTCCCAGCTGGGTTATATGACGGTGGCACTGGGGGCGTCCGCCTATGCCGCCGGCATCTTCCACCTGATGACACATGCCTTCTTCAAGGCGTTGCTGTTCCTGGCGGCCGGCTCGGTCATCATCGCCATGCACCATGACCAGGATATCCGCAACATGGGCGGGCTGCGCAGGTATATGCCGGTCACCTGGATCACCTCGCTGGTCGGTACACTGGCCCTGATCGGCACGCCGTTCTTCTCCGGCTTCTTCTCCAAGGACACCATCATCGAGGCGGTGCACGACTCGCATGTCGCCGGCAGCGGGTTTGCCTACTGGTCGGTGCTGCTGGGTGTGTTCGTCACGGCCCTGTACAGTTTCCGCCTGTATTTTCTGGTGTTTCACGGCGAACCGCGCATGGACGCACATACCCGGAAACACCTGCACGAGACCCCGCTGGTGGTGACCGGCCCGCTGGTGATGCTGGCGATCCCGTCGGTACTGGCCGGGTTCCTGATCGACCCGGTGGTGTTCGGCAACTGGTTCGACGGGGTGCTGCACGTGGCTGCAAACCACGACGTGCTGGGTGAACTCGGTGAACACTACCACGGTCCGCTGGGCTTCGTGGCAGAGGCCTTCGCCGGTCCCGCGATCTGGCTCGCCATCGCCGGCGTGGTGACTGCCTGGTACGTCTACCTGAAGAAGCCGCAACTGGCGGACAGCCTGCGCGACCGCTTCGGCGTCATCTACACGTTGCTGGTCAACAAGTATTACGCGGACGAGTTCAACCAGGCCGTGTTCGCCGGCGGCGCGCGTGGCATGGGACGGCTGCTGTGGCGGATCGGTGACGAGGTCATCATCGACGGCCTGATCGTCAATGGCAGCGCACGCATGGTGGGCTGGGTGTCGGCAGTCGTGCGCCGTATCCAGACCGGTTACCTCTACACCTACGCCTTCGGCATGATTCTCGGCCTGTTGCTGATGATCTTCTGGTTCGTATTCCGCTCCACGGGAGGCAGCGCATGACCGGTTTTCCCCTGCTGTCACTGCTGATCTGGCTGCCGGTTGCGGGTGGAGTCGCGTTGCTGGCAATGGATGCACTCGGTAACCGCGGTTGCCGCGTTACCGCACTCATCGTATCGCTGCTGACCTTCGTGCTCAGCCTGTCGCTTTATACGCACTTCGACTTCACCACCGCGGCCATGCAGTTCCAGGAGAACGTGCCGTGGATCGACGCATTCAGCGTGAACTATCACCTCGGCGTGGACGGGATTTCCGTGCCGCTGATCATCCTCACCACGTTTACCACGGTGCTGGTGATACTGGCTGGCTGGCAGGTGATTAAGGACAAGGTCGCCCAGTACCTGGCGGCATTCCTGATCATGGAAGGGCTCATGAACGGGGTGTTTGCCGCGCTCGACGCCGTGCTGTTCTACGTGTTCTGGGAAGCCATGCTGATCCCGATGTTCCTGATCATCGGCATCTGGGGCGGCCCGCGCCGCGTGTATGCGACCATCAAGTTCTTCCTGTATACCTTCTTCGGCTCGGTGTTCATGCTGGTGGCGCTGATCTACATGTACATGAAGTCCGGCAGCTTCAGCATCCTCGATTTCCAGGTACTGCCACTGACCATGGCCGAGCAGACGCTGATCTTCATCGCCTTCCTGATGGCCTTCGCCGTCAAGGTGCCGATGTGGCCGGTGCA
>CAZMAK010000231.1:0-1754 GCA_964564245.1 uncultured Ectothiorhodospiraceae bacterium
GCCGGCAGCAGCACCGGGTGCGCATCGATGGCCGGAGCTACCTGTTCAGGGCCGGTGAAACCATCCACACCGAGAACTCCTACAAGTATTCCATCGCGGAATTCCAGCAGCTCGCGGCACAGGCCGGCCTTGTGCCGGTCAGCGTCTGGACGGATCCGGAAGACCTGTTCAGCATGCATTACCTCACCGTCGCGGCGTGAAGCAACGGGACCGGGCGCCATGGCGATCCGCATCGTGAGACTCGGCAGCCCGAGGGCGAGAGAGGAAGGGCTGCGGATCGGGACTGTGCGGCGTCCTCCGCGCGGTGTGCGCAGGGAAGACATTGCGGCGAAGGATTTCTACGATGTGTGGTTTCCGAATCTATCGCCCGGCGAGGCACTGCTGAAGGAGGTATCACCACCGCTGGATGAGCGTTCGTGGCGGGACTTCCGTCGTAAATTCATGGCGGAGATGAAGCAGCCCGCGGCGCGCCGGGACCTGGACCTGCTGGCGGCGTTGTCGCACCGCGCGAACTTTTCCATCGGATGTTATTGCGAAGACGAGTCCCGGTGCCACCGCTCCATCCTCCGGATGTTACTGGAAGCCAGGGGGGCGCGGATCCGGTAATCCGCTGTTCGTTTCCGCCTGTCCGGTTTGCGGGGCTAACCCTGCCTGGCCATCAGAACATGCAGCGAGGTCGCAGGATTTGCAACGGCGGGGCGATTATTTCGATGCGTCCCCGGTGTCGAGTTGCCGGGTGTCCGGGATATGGACGACGTTGCCGTCCACGCGCACCAGTCCGGCATTCTGCAGGTTGCGCAGGATACGTGACAGTGATTCCGGCTGGATCGACAGGCGCGAGGCGATGACGTGCTTGGGCGCGCTCAGCTCGATGCTGACATCGAACTGCTGACCGGGGGGTGCCTGCTGCAGCAGGAAGTTGGTAAAGCGCAGCGACGCGTTCTGCAGTGTCAGGGCGTTGATGTCGTTGAGCTGCCGTTTCAGCCACGTGCTCATGTCGGCCATCAGGCGGAAACAGGTGTCGGTGGACTCGCGCAGGATTTCCCGGAAGCTGGAGTTGGAAAAGGCCAGGACCTCGGTCCTGCCCAGTGCGCTGGCATTGACCGGGTAGCGTTGCCCGTCCATGAAGGTGATGGCCTCGGCGAAGGTTTCTCCCGGCGCCACGAGGTGCAGCACCTTCTCGGCACCATCGGGGGTGGACAGGAACAGCCGGATCGATCCTTCACGCACCAGGAAAAAGTGCCGTGCCGGTTGCTGGCTGGTAAACAGCAGCTGGCCATCGTCGAGGCGTTGCAGGAACGCGCTCTGCAGCAGCCGCGACATCTGCCTGTCATCGAGGCCGGCGAACAGGGGGTGGCGGCGCAGCTCCTGCTGCAGTTCCTGGTTCTGGTGCATGGGTCGAGCATACCCAATATGCCGGGAAACTGCATGGGGAACGGTCCGGTCAGGGAACACCGGTATCCACCGGCATGACGGGGCCGCGCGGCCACAGGGCGGGGAGCGGGATACCCCGGTGGGAAATCGCCCGGGATGGAATACTCGTGCTCGCAATGCCGCGCCGGTAACGGAATCAGCATCCCCTTAACCGGAATCAAGGCGGCCGTGGCGGAGGCCTGACACCGTCCACATCCGTGAACACCACACCGGGCCAGGCCGGAAAGCTCCGCGGCCTGTCTCGCGACGGCGAGAGCGAATGGCACAGGAACAGGTACTCGATACCCGCCACATGAGCATGCCGGAACCCCTGCTCGCAG
>CAZMAK010000232.1:0-1732 GCA_964564245.1 uncultured Ectothiorhodospiraceae bacterium
AATCCGGATTTGTATTTATTTCCCGCGCGGATGATACTTGGCGGAATTGAAAAACTCGTGAGGAAGATCCGATGACTCGCACGTCTGTTCGGATGCGGGTGGAGGGTGTGGATGAGCAGACCGGTTGTTTCGTGACAGGGTGAACCGGCCGCTGCGACCGCTGCTTTTCATGCGCACGAAACACGTTTCATAAACCGCCCGGGTATTTCCCGGGCCTGCGGGGTGGGTTTCAGGCAGACGGCTGGTGTACTCCTCGCTGCGTGCGATTCCAAACCGCCGTGATTCCGGCTGTCGATGAGCGGTTACCGCATCCACCTGAACCTTCAACGCATGGCGATCTCCCCGTACCGCAAACTGTGTACTGTTGTACTGATTGTGCTCTTCCAGCAGTTGCTGGCCGGTTGCGCGTCATTCGGTAGCATCGCGAACCGGCCACTGGCAGGAGGCGAACCCCCGCCGGGGTATTCCGTCAACCATGCGCTGCATTCCGGCCGTTCCGATAAGGTGACCCTGGTGCTGGCGTTCTCCGGTGGTGGTACCCGCGCGGCGGCGCTGTCCTATGGTGTGCTGCAGGCCCTGCGCGATACACAGGTCGATCTGGATGGCCAGTCCAGACGGCTGCTGGACGAAGTCGATGCGATCAGTGCGGTTTCCGGCGGCAGTTTCACGGCGGCCTATTATGGCCTGTACGGCGACGCAATCTTCACCGATTTCGAAAGCAGTTTCCTGCGCCACGATGTCACCAGTGAACTGGTGCACGGGCTGTTTTATCCCTCGCTGTGGTTCTCGACCGGCGGTCGTACCGAGATGGCCGTCGACTATTACGACAAAGCGGTGTTCCGGGGCGCGACGTTCGCCGACCTGCAGCGCGGGGACGGGCCCTTGATCGTGATCAACGCCACGGACCTCGGGCAGGGCGTGGGCTTTTCCTTCCTGCAGGATGAATTCGACCTGCTGTGTTCGGACCTGTCCACCTTCAAGGTGGCCCGCGCGGTCACCGCATCCTCTGCCGTGCCGGTGCTGTTCCAACCGGTCGTCCTGCGGAACTACCCGGGCTGCACGCCGCGCGCGCACGACATACCGAACGTGGCGGATTCCGGGGCTGCGGTGAACCCGCAGCTCGCGCAGGTGGTGCAGGGGTTGGAAAGTTACGCACAGAAAGACCAGCGCCGCTTTATCCACCTCGTGGACGGCGGGATTACCGATAACCTGGGCTTGCTGGCGATCTACGAGATGGTCGAGGTGGCGGGCGGTGCGAAACGTTTTCTCCAGTCCCTGGGCGCTGCGCCTGCGCAACGCTTCATCATCATTTCGGTGAACGCATCCACGACGCCGCAGCACGGCATGGACCTGACCAATGCGGCACCGTCGATGGAAGATCTCGTCAACGCGGTGACCGACGTCCAGATCCATCGCTCCAACGCGGCGACGATCGAGCTGTTGCGCAACGGCATCAAACGCTGGTCAGCGGAACTGGCTGCCCCCGGGTTTGCCGTGCAGGAGTATTTTGTTGAGCTCGACTTCGACGCCATTGCGCAGCCGGAACGCCGGCATTACTTCAACCAGATTCCGACCAGTTTCAACCTGACCGAAACCCAGGCGGATGACCTGATCAACGCCGGCCACGAGTTATTGCAGGGCAATCCGGAATTCCAGCGCTTTCTCGAGGACTTGCGGCAGGAACCGCAGCACCGGGCAGACCCGTCGCACTGAGGTCTTTCGCAGGAGCGGA
>CAZMAK010000233.1:0-1716 GCA_964564245.1 uncultured Ectothiorhodospiraceae bacterium
GCTGGGTCACCGCCACGGCGGCGGCCGGGCAGGTCGATGCCTGGCTGGACCGTACGCAGATCAGCGAGGGCGAGACGGTGCAGCTTACCCTGGAAGGCAAGGGCGGGCTGAACGGCAGCCCGGACACTGCGCCGCTGTCGAAGGATTTCGACATCCTCGGCCAGTCGAACGGCAGCCGCATGACCATCATCAACGGGCAGACCGATTCCAGCAACACCTGGACCTTCGAGCTGAGTCCGAAGCACGGCGGCACGCTCACCATTCCCGCGCTGCGCGTCGGGTCCGCGCAGAGTGCGCCGCTGACCCTGCAGGTCTCCGGCGCACCGGTCACGCACGCCGGCAGCGACGCGAACATCGTGGTGGAGTCCTCGCTCTCCACCGCTACCCCCTACGTGCAGGGGCAGGTGATCTACACGGTGCGCCTGCTGCACGCGTTGCCGCTCAAGTCGGGCCAGCTCACGGAACCGGCATCGGATCGCGCGCTGGTGCAGCGGCTGGGCAAGGACCGTGAATATGCCACCACCCGCAACGGCCGGCGTTACCAGGTGGTCGAACGGCGCTATGCGGTATTTCCACAGGCCAGCGGCCGGCTGGAGCTGGCCGCACCGGTGTTCGACGGCGAGGTGCCGGACACCGGCCGGCGCCGCGCGAGCCCGTTCTCGCGTTTCTTCGGTAATGACTCGTTCTTTGGATCGGACCCGTTCGACGACCTGATGACACCCGTGCGCAAGGTGCGCGTGCGTGGCGAGGCGCAGGTGCTGCAGGTGCAGCCGCGTCCGGCGGCGGCGCAGGGCGCGCAGTGGCTGCCGGCGGCGCAGCTCGACCTCCATGGCAGCTGGCAACCGGACGGCGGCGAGGTTCACGTCGGTGACCCGCTGACCCTCACGCTCGACCTGCAGGCGCGCGGGCTGACCGGCGGGCAGTTGCCGAATATCGCACCGGAGTCCGTCGACGGCTTCGATGTCTACCCGGACCAGGCACAACGCACCACCGATACCACGGAGTCCGGGGTAACCGGCCACCTGCAGCAGAAAATCGCCTGGATCCCGCGCCGTGCCGGTGCACTGACCGTGCCCGCCATCGACGTGTCGTGGTGGGATACCGGGGCGGACCGGGAGCGCCATGCCAGCGTGCCGGCCCGCACCGTGCAGGTGCTGCCGGCCGCCGGCCAGCCCGTGCAGGCCACGGCCACACCCGTGGCACCGCCGGTCGCCAGGCCTGCGGCACCTCCGGCGCCGGTCAGCGCACCGGCCCGTGCATCCTCCGCCTCCGTCGTGCCTGCACCCCGCCCGGTAACGGAGTCATGGCGCGGCCGCTGGGCGTGGATCAGTGCCGCGCTGGCGCTGGGCTGGCTGCTGACCTTGCTCGCGTGGTGGTGGCGCAGCCGGCGCCGTCGTTCCGTGCCGCGCGCGGCACCGGGCACCGGGACGAACCCGGGTACCGCGACGCAGGCGCGCCGGCAGTTCCTGGCGGCCTGCCAGGCGGGCGATGCCTGCAGCGCTCGCCGGTCCCTGCTCGAGTGGGCCGGTGCACACTGGCCTGACGATCCGCCACGCGGACTGCAGGCGCTGGCGCGGCGCCTGGACGATCCCGGCATACAGCAGGAACTGGCCGCCCTGGACCGGGCTAACTATACGACTGAGGGTCAGTGGGACGGCACCCCACTGGCCGGCCGCCTGCAGCAATTGCCGCCAGTGCAATCCGGCAGGCACGGGG
>CAZMAK010000234.1:0-1693 GCA_964564245.1 uncultured Ectothiorhodospiraceae bacterium
GCTGAAGGGGTCGTGGTGCCGTGCCTGCGCAATCCGTTCGAAATCCTGATCCATAGTGACGCTACTCATGACGTTCCTTCCCAACTGCATTACCCGCGGTATGTCGAGTATCGACGATTTTCAGTGTCAGGGAAAGATGACGATCGTGCAGTCGTGCGGGAACCCGACGACGGCAGCGGCGCCGTTCCAGGACGGTGCACAATGACCGCTTGTCGTCGGGAATGCCCGCAATGAGGGCGTACAGGGAAACCGCCACCGGACCTTCCGGTCAAACCGTGCAGCTGGTTCCCGCCGTCCCTGGCCTGGGGACTGCTATGCCCCCGCGGCCTCGGCGTCCGCTTCCAGCACCGGCTCCGGGTAGACTTCCAGGGCCGACTGGCGTTCGCGGGTCGCCTGGCGGGTGTCGGTGAACTCCACGGTTGCGCACTCGGTGAAGATGCGCGCCGTGCACTCCCGGCACATCGATTTGTCGACTTTCTGGAAGATGCCGTGGAGCGCGGCGGACTTGCTCTGGAAGATGTGGTTGGGATTGATCTTGTCCAGCGCGCCGCATTCCTCCAGCGACTCCCACAGCCCTGACTTCACGTTGATGAGATACAGGCCGCCGCCGGCGGCGCGGCGTCGCTCGGCCTCGTTGGCCAGCACGTCGGCGCCGGCGATGTCGACGAAACTGATGCCCTGGGCGACGATGGCGAGATGTTTCTGCTCCGGGTGCTGCTGCTCGAGGCGGACGAATTTCTCGCGCACGTAGGCGACCGAGCCGAAGAACAGGGACCCGTCGATGCGCATGATGTGCAGCTGAGGGCACTCCTGCAGGCCGCTGCCGCCGGTGGAAAATTTGCGGTTGGGCAGGTTCGGGTCGGGGATGCGGGCGAGAATGCGCGGCTTGGACACGCGCATCAGGTACAGTACCAGCGACAGCAGGATACCGGCCATGATGGCGAACTCGAGGTCCAGGAACAGGCAAGACAGGAAGGTTACCAGGAAGATCGCCCGCTCCGAGTGGGTGGAGGCGAAAATGTGCTTGATCGCGGGAATGTCGATCAGGCCCCAGGCGACAATGAACAGGATGCCGGCCATGGCCGCGGTCGGCAGGTACGCCACCAGCGGTGCAATGGCAAGCACGATGAAGATTTCCAGGAAGCCGGCGGTCATGGCGCTCACCGGGGTTTTGGCGCCGGCCTGGTAGTTGAGGCTGGTGCGATTGAACGAGCCGGTGGCGACGTAGGCCGAGAAAAAGCTGCCTGCGATGTTGGACAGCCCCTGGCCGATGAATTCCTGGTTACCGTCCACCAGCTGACCGCTGCGGATGCCGATGGCGCGACCGATGGAGACCGCTTCGGTGAGCGCGAACAGGGTCATCGCCAGGGCGGCCGGTGCGAGCTTCTGGATGGTGTCCAGCGAGAAGTCGGGTGCGGACAGCGGCGGCAGGGTCTGCGGCAGGGCGCCCACGGTCTTGATGGCCGTGACGTCGGAGCCGAACAACAGATTCAGCGCCACGCCGAGGAAGCTGCCGGCCAGCAGCGCCACGATCAGAAACGGCACCTTCGGGTAGCGTTTCCTGACCACCATGCCGGAGATCAGCGTCAGGGCGGCGATTGCCAGCACGTAGCCGTTGGTGTTGGGCAACTGGTGGCTGAAATGGTGGAGGGTTTCGAACAGGTTGCCGCCGCGCGGAATCGGCACGCCGAAG
>CAZMAK010000235.1:0-1666 GCA_964564245.1 uncultured Ectothiorhodospiraceae bacterium
AGCACAAGAACCGGGCGACCGCGATGAAACAACTGAAATCGAAACTGTACGAACTCGAGATCCAGAAGCGCAACGCGGACCAGCAGACCGTGGAGGACAGCAAGTCCGATATCGGATGGGGCAGCCAGATCCGCTCCTACGTGCTGGACCAGTCGCGCATCAAGGACCTGCGCACCGGTGTGGAAGTCGGCAATACCCAGGCCGTGCTGGACGGCGATCTGGACATGTTTATCGAGGCGAGCCTGAAGAGCGGTCTGTAGGATGAACGGCGCTTTCTTGACGGACATTGCGGCTACAGGCAAGCAGCATCAATGGCCACGGCAGTACGCGGAATAATCATGAATCATTTTCGTGGCAGGTTACCGGAATTCGATTTCCAGTGTGAATGGCGACATGACGGACCAGGATGAAAACTCCCTGATTGCACAGCGCCGCAGCAAGCTGCAGGCCTTGCGCGGGGCCGGCAACGCGTTTCCGAATGACTTTCGCCGGAACGCCGTCGCGGGTGAACTGCACGCGGAATACGGTGACAGGGACAACACGGCGCTGGAGGCCGTGCCGGTGCGCGTCAAGGTGGCCGGCCGGCTGATGGCAAAACGCGTCATGGGCAAGGCCGCATTTGCGCAGATCCAGGACATGTCCGGCCGCATCCAGCTGTTCCTGCAGCGGGACAGCCTGCCGGACGATGTCTATCAGGCCTTCAAGGGCTGGGATATCGGCGACATCATCGCCGCCGAGGGTGTCCTGTTCCGGACCAGGACCGGCGAGCTGTCGGTGCGCACGGACAGCCTGCGCATGCTCACCAAGTCGCTGCGCCCGCTACCGGAAAAATTCCACGGCCTGTCCGACCAGGAGACGCGCTACCGGCAACGCTACGTGGACCTGATCATGAACGAGGCCTCGCGCGAGACCTTCCGCATGCGCAGCCGGATCGTGCAGTATATCCGCGACTACCTGAACCGCCTCGACTTCCTGGAAGTGGAGACGCCGATGATGCAGGCGATCCCGGGTGGAGCGACCGCGCGCCCGTTCACGACCTTTCACAATGCGCTGGAGATGGAGCTGTTCCTGCGCATCGCACCCGAACTGTACCTGAAGCGACTGGTGGTGGGCGGTTACGAGAAGGTCTACGAAATCAATCGCAATTTCCGCAACGAGGGGTTATCCACGCGCCACAATCCGGAATTCACCATGCTGGAGTTCTACCAGGCCTACGCGGATTACCGTGACCTGATGGACCTGACCGAGGATCTGCTGCGCAGCATGGCGCAGCAGCTGCTGGGCGCCACGCGGATCCACTACCAGGGCAATGACTACGATTTCGGCAAGCCGTTCCGGCGCATGACGGTGCGCGAATCCATCCTCCACTTCAATCCCGACCTGGACGGCAGGGACATCGACGACCTCGACACCGCCGCCTCCATTGCCGGATTGCTGGGCATCCCGCTGAAGGACAGCTACGGACTGGGCAAGATCCAGATCGAGATCTTCGAAAAGACCGTGGAAGGGAAACTGGATGACCCCACCTTCATTACCGCCTACCCGACCGAGGTGTCGCCACTGGCGCGACGCAGTGATGACAACCCGTTCGTGACCGACCGCTTCGAGTTCTTCGTCGGCGGGCGTGAGATCGCCAACGGCTTTTCCGAGCTGAATGATGCCGAGG
>CAZMAK010000236.1:0-1647 GCA_964564245.1 uncultured Ectothiorhodospiraceae bacterium
TGACGATCGCGATCTCCATGGCGATCTCGGCGCTGATGGCGTTGAGCTTCACGCCGGCGCTGTGCGCCACCTTGCTCAAACCGGTTCACGGGGAACCGAACCGTTTCCTGCGCGGCTTCAACCGTTTCTACGGCGGACTGTCGCAGGCTTATCTCGCACGCGTGCGCCAGTCGATCCGTCACACCCCGCGCTGGATGGCGGCCTATGCCGCGCTCGTAGGCGTGGCGATCCTGCTGTTCACCCAGCTGCCGACCAGCTTCCTGCCCGAGGAGGACCAGGGCTATGCGCTGGTGATCGTGCAGCTTCCGCCCGGAGCCAATATGGAACGCACCGGCGCGGTCCTGCGGCAAATGGAAACCATCATTCAACAGAACCCGGCAGTGGATAAGGTGCTCGATGTGGCCGGCTTCAGCTTCATCGGCCAGGGAGAGAACGTCGGTCTGGGCTTCATCCGCCTCAAGACCTGGGACGAACGCCGCGCGGCGGATGAACAGATCAACGCCTTCATCCAGTGGGCGAACGGCGCCCTGCAGGAAATCAAGGGCGCGCGCATGTTCGTCATGAACCTGCCCACGATTCGCGGTCTGGGGCGTTTCGGCGGGTTCGATTTCCGCCTCGAGGACCGCGCGGGGCTGGGGCAGGAGCAGTTGCTGCAGGCGCGCAATACCCTGCTGGGGAAGGCCGGGGACTATCCCGCGCTCTACGGCGTACGGCCCAACCAGCTGGAGGAAACGCCGGAACTGCACCTCGAGGTCGATCGCGTGCAGGCGCAGTCCATGGGGCTGTCGCTGCCGGACATCTACGACGCCATCCGCCTGATGCTGGCGCCGGTCTACGCCAATGACTTCAACTACCAGGGCCGCGTGCTGAAGGTATTGCTGCAGGCAGACGCCGGCTACCGCAGTCGCACCGAGGACCTCGGCCATTACTACATTCCCGCCAGCGGCGGTGGCCTCGACCACATGGTGCCGCTCAACAGTGTGGTGTCGGCCAGCTGGACCATCGGCCCACCGGCCATCGACCACTACAACGGCCACCCCGCCATCCAGATCAACGGTTCCGCCGCACCGGGCCACAGCTCGGGACAGGCCATGGACGCGATGCAGGAGATCGTCAGCAAGGACCTGGTCCCGGGCATCGGCTACGAGTGGTCCGGCCAGTCGCTGCAGGAGATCATCTCCGGCCAGCAGGCGCCCATCCTCTTCGCCCTGTCGCTGCTGGTGGTGTTCCTCGCGCTCGCCGCGCTCTACGAGAGCTGGTCGATTCCGGTGGCGGTCATGCTGGTGGTGCCGCTCGGCGTGCTCGGCGCGCTCAGCTTCACCTGGCTGCGCGGCCTGGAAAACGACGTGTATTTCAAGGTCGGCCTGATCGCGGTGATCGGCCTGTCGGCCAAGAACGCGATCCTGATCATCGAGTTCGCCAACACCATGCGCCAGCAGGGCCGCGGCCTGCTGGAGGCCACGATCGAGGCCTGCCGGCTGCGCTTCCGGCCGATCCTCATGACCTCCATTGCCTTCATCCTCGGCGTGACACCGCTGGCCGTCTCCACCGGCGCCGGCGCCAACAGCCGGCACGCCATCGGCACCGACGTGATGGGCGGCATGGTCGGCGCCACGCTGCTCGGTGTGCTGTTCGTGCCGGTGTTCT
>CAZMAK010000237.1:0-1619 GCA_964564245.1 uncultured Ectothiorhodospiraceae bacterium
GCACGACACCGTCATCGCAACCCAGTACCGCGTGGCCGTGATCGGGATCGATCGCACAGCTGTCCGTTTCGTCCTCGAACGGACCCCACATGCGGATGGGTTTGCCGGTTTCCAGATCCCATACCCGCAGTGTCATGTCGTCGCCCGAGGTATAAATGCGGCCCTTGTCGACAGCGACCGACAGCACATCCTTTTCATGACCTTCGATGATATGTATGGCTGCCCCTGTATTCAGGTTCCAGACGATAATCCGCCAGTCGCGTGACACGGATACACCGCGACCGTCATCGACGAAGAAGAAATCCTCGACGTCATCGCTATGGCCTTTCAGAATGCGCTCGACCTGCCGGGTCGCGAGGTCCCAGATATAGATCGTGTAATCCGCGGAGCACGAAGCCGCCCTGGTTCCGGCCTGGTTAACGATGATCTTGTTGGCAAGATGATCATGGTAGCCCATCAGTTCAATCGTACCCGTGTCGAGATCGGCGTACGCCACCGCCCCGTCGTAGGCGGAAGAAACTGCGGCGTTGCGGCCCGGAATGCCCGCGACGCAGGTCACCGGTCCGCGATGCCGGACGAACTCGCTGCTGTCGTGACTGATATCCCGTTGTTCCTGCTGCATGGCGCCCTGTTGCATGACTTACCTCCGATCAATACACATTGTGAACTGGCAACCGAGCCTCTGAGGCACAGACAGACTTATCGCAATCACCGGGCTATCGACCATCCGGACAATCGTCGCCGGCCAACGGCTCATTGCATGTTGCAGGTGCGGCCAGTTTACACGCACCCGCTATCCGGGAGCTGCCGTGACCGACCCGCAACCCCGGCAGGCCGGCGCATTACGTCGCACGGGGCGTCAGCCTGCAGCCGGCAGCGCTCTGCCCGGGTAACCGGCAGGTCTTCCAAACCATCAGGAGGCTGGCGCCAGGGGCGCGTAATGGTCACGGGCATACTCCAACTTGTTATAATAATTACACTTTTTATACACCATCCCGGCGGCCCCCACAGCCACTGGCCTGATGTTATCTGGCTGATTATCAACCAGTCACAATATCTTGATGCTATCAGGCTTTAACACCTGTGCCAATGACCCCGGGCACTGGAAGCGCACTTGTCCGGCCGTTCCGGCTTCGAAAACCAGCAGCCAGATTCGAGCCATGGATAGCACTGACCGGGGGTAGTGCTGCCGGTGCAGGCCCCGCTGCTGCATAGCGACATCATTGTCCGGCACCCCGCTGCGCGGTTGAGTGGTCAGCGTCCTGACCCTTGAAGGATATCAGCAAGTAACGGCAACCGGATTTGCTAGAATCCTGCACTCACGCGAATTGTGGAACAGTAACCACATCGGTAAAGCGTACAGCTTCAACCCGGGCCACGATTTTATTTTCGGTGTTACGGGTATGGAGTGGATCTACCATGCACTGAGAACGCCCGGAGGGAAACAAGCGTGCACCTGAAGAAGAGATGGCTGGACCGCCGGGTTTACGAGTATTTCGCGGTTCACATCGCACCCTGGTTGCACTGGGGCGACCCCGTACTCATATACCAGATGGGAAAGGTCGGTTCGTCATCGATACGCAATTCGTTGTTTCGCTGCCCGGATCCCCGCACCCGGC
>CAZMAK010000238.1:0-1601 GCA_964564245.1 uncultured Ectothiorhodospiraceae bacterium
AAAACCGGGGTCAGATCCCAGTTTCTGCTTATATTCCATCTGGTGAATGAAAGGAATATAAGCAGAAACTGGGATCTGACCCCGGTTTTCCCGGTTTTCTACCCCGGTTGCTCCGTCTTCACCGCATCGCCATCCTGCAGTTCGGCGGGTGGTGCGAGGATGACGCGCTCGCCGCTGCGCACGCCCTCGAGCACCTGCCGCAGGTCCGAATAGGCCTGACCCAGCTTCACCGTACGCAATTGCGCGTGCCCGTCGGACAGCACGAACAGCTGTTCGCTGTCGTCCTGTACGCGGATGGCGCCGGCCGGAACCAGCACCCCGGCCGGGGTTTCGGGTTGCGCTGCAGCCGGACCGTGTTCGAGAAATGTCACCCGTGCGCCCATGTCGGGGACGATGCGGGCGTCTTTCACATCGATACTGATGCGCACCTTCACCGTGGCCTTGCTGCGATCGGCGGCCGGGATGATCGTGATGACCTTGCCGGGAATCTTCCAGTCCGGGTAGGCATTGAGGGTGGTCTCCACCGGCTGGCCTGCCTGCACGCGCCCGATATAGGCCTCATTGACCTCTACCTCGATCTCCAGTGAATCCATGTCGACGATGGTGCCGATCCCGGTCCGTGTGTAGCCGCCCCCGGCGGAGAACGGGGACACGATCTCGCCCGGTTGCGCCGCCTTGACCGTGATCACGCCGGCAAAGGGCGCGCGTACCACGGTATCGTCCAGTGCGACCTGCGCGACCTCGACGCCGCGCCCGGCCACCTCCACCTGTCGCTGCTGGGTGGTGATGTCCGCTTTGCGGGTGTCGACCAGGGTGCGCGCATCGTCGGCGGCCTGCTGGCTGGTGAGCTTGCGTGCAAGCAGGTCCTGCTGGCGTGCAGCATCGCGCTGTGCCTGGGAGAGCAACAGGCGCAGCCCTTCCAGTTGCGCGCGCGCCGCCGTTAGCTTTGACTGCGCCAGTCCGAGCTGCGCCTGCGCATCGGTGTCATCGAGCCGTGCCAGCACCTCACCGGCCTGCACCCGCTGACCTTCCTCGATCAGCACCGCGGTGACCTGGCCGGTAACCCTGGCCGACACCGTAGCCTGTCGTCGCGCGGTTACGTAACCGGTGGCATCGAGCACCGATACGCTGCCCTGCACGCTGCCGAGCGCCTGCGCCGTTGCGGTCCGGACCGTGAACACCCTGCCATTGGCCAGCCAGTACCAGGTACCCAGCACCGCGATCACGGCAAACACCAGGCCGACGACCAGCGGCAGGGCCGGTCTTGCCCCCTGACTGCGCGCGGTTTCGTCAAGCTGCAGCTGTTTCAGGAGTTCGGACTTTTCCACGTGTCGGGGTTCCGTTGCTGGTCAGGGTTGCGGTTGTCCATCACGGACACCGTTTACATGTTGTGAGTCGTAAGACGTGTAAAGAAGGGTAACCACGGAATCCACGGAAGAACACGGAAAAATGATGAGTAATTTTTCCGTGTTCTTCCATGGCCATTAATTGTTCAGGAAAATAAGAAATCCGGCCACTACTTTCCCATCCAAGGCCGTTGAACTATCAGTAAGTCTTTCACTATGCACAGCATTGCAGGTGATTAGCCAGGCCGGGACATG
>CAZMAK010000239.1:0-1580 GCA_964564245.1 uncultured Ectothiorhodospiraceae bacterium
GGAGTCGACGAGGGATTCAGCGGTGGAACCCTGCAGATGCACGAAGCAACAACCGACCGCCTGCAGACGGTTGCCGAAGTCCTGGCACAGAGCATGGTGCTGGCGGAATACGAGGAAACCATCGCCGCAACCTTCGACCGGGTGGAACCGCTGGCGGAGGAGATGAAACATCGCGGCACCACCAATTGGGCCGCCGGCAAACTGAGGCGGGACATGGGTGATACCCTGCTCAGCCTGCATCGCATGGTAGGGCGGGTCGAAGTGGGTGAGAAACCGGAAATCCTCTGGGATCATCCCGAACTGGAACCGCTGTACGTTCGACTTGAACGGGAATTCGAAATACGCGAGCGCAAGCTGGCTCTCGAGCGCAAACTGGACCTGATCTCGCGTACCGTGGAAACCCAGCTGCAATTGCTGCAGGCCAAACACTCGCTGCGCGTCGAATGGTACATCGTCATCCTGATCGTCGTGGAAATCCTGCTGACGCTCTATGAGCTGTTCGTACATCCCGGCGCATGAAGACTTCGACCGGGTTCGCATCAGTCCTGCGGGGCCGGAGCGGTTGACTCGGCCGCCCCGGCCTGCGTGGTTCCATTGCCTGCCGTCGACGCTCAGCAAATGTCGCGGTTATTTCTTCTTGCCGCGGTTCCCTTTCGTTGGTGCCGGAGGTTCGACCACGGGCGGAGGTGTGGCCTGCAGTTCGGCGTTGATCAGCAGGAAGCCATGCACCTTGCCGTTACTTCCCAGTCCCGTGCCGACAATGTCGCCGTTGTCGTTGATGGCCGTGACCTGGCCGCCATAGGGAATTGGAAGGTAGATGACGGTGTTGAAGGCCGGTGTCGTGAGTATGGCGGAAGAACCGGTGAGTCCATAACGACTCCTGCTGCCCACGGCATGACTGCAGCTGAGGGCCATGAGCTGATCCCGTTGCCAGGTGGACCACCGCCGGCTGATCTGGAAGTTTCATCTATTTAATCAAGGTCTTTCATGCTGATAGTCAACGGAGATGAGGTCTCTCCCGGGACAGGTGTTGGCCTCCGGGCGTGTTCGGGGTCCGTGGGCGCGGAGTGGTGTGATGGTCCACACGTGGCTTGTAAACCCGAGCCGATTTGGGAATGATGACAGTCTGAATGGATCGACGTTGGAATTCAGAGGTGCATGTATGAATGCTGCGGCAACGGGTGGGGATGATCAAACAGCTGCGAATGCAGCGAGCAGGGGTGACGGCGAAAGCGGGAAGAATCCCGGCGGCGGGCCGGGTCACGACGCTCCTCCTGTGTCGCAGCCGATGACCGGCAGTGACGAAGAATCAGCTGGAACGGAAACTCTCACTCCCGATGATATGGCCGCGACATCGGGAGCCAGTTCCGGACCATCGACTCAGGCCATCGTCCAGCCAGCAGGAGATGGGGTGGTGTCTGAGGAGCCCCCGCGCAGGCGGCGCGGGATACTTCTGGGAACGGGCGCCGGGGCCGCGGCGCCTGCCGCGGTGGATGATGCGAAATCACTTTCGTGGATGGCTACACAGGCGGTCAAGGCGGTGAATGCCGTCAAGGCCTCACAGCTGGAGCAGGCTCAGG
>CAZMAK010000240.1:0-1578 GCA_964564245.1 uncultured Ectothiorhodospiraceae bacterium
GGGGCGAGCAGCAAGCAGGGGCCCCATGGAATGGGGATGCGCGCGTCCGCGAGCGGCGCAGGATTTGTGTTCGAACTTGCTGAATGCTTCTGACTGGTGCGGAGTCAGCCCCCGATGAGCATTGAAGGCATTCTCAAGGAAGGTTTTGTTACCACCACGGCGGATGCGCTGATCAACTGGGCGCGCACGGGTTCCATGTGGCCGGTGACCTTCGGGCTGGCCTGCTGTGCCGTCGAGATGATGCAGGCCGGCGCCTCGCGCTACGACCTGGACCGGTTTGGCATCGTGTTCCGTGGCAGTCCGCGCCAGTCCGACGTCATGATCGTGGCCGGCACACTGTGCAACAAGATGGCACCGGCCCTGCGCAAGGTGTACGACCAGATGGCCGAGCCGCGCTGGGTGATTTCGATGGGTTCCTGTGCCAACGGAGGCGGCTACTATCACTATTCCTATTCCGTGGTGCGTGGTTGTGACCGTATCGTACCGGTGGATATCTACGTACCCGGATGCCCGCCGACCGCAGAGGCATTGCTGTACGGCATCATCCAGTTGCAGAACAAGATCAAACGTACCAACACCATTGCGCGTTAGCGCATAAAGGCCAGAGCCCCGTGTCCGCACATTCACGACAGCTTGCAGAGCAGATCGTCAGCCGCTTTGGCGAACGCCTGGTTGCCGTGGTGGACGCGGTCGGCGAGGTGACGGTCGAGGTCACCGGTGCAGAGCTGCTCGGGGTGGCGACCGCACTGCGGGATGAGCCTGGGCTTGCCTTTGAAATGCTGGTCGATATCAGCGGTATCGACTACCTGAACTACGGTCGCGATGAATGGGTGACCGAGGAGAGCACCGGCTCCGGTTTCAGCCGCGGTGTCGAGGCGGTTACCGCCGGTCGCCTGGGCGCGGTCACCCGCGACCTGGTGGTCGAGCTGCCACGCTCCGCGCGCCGTTTTGCCGCCGTGTATCACCTGCTTTCCATCAGTAACAACCGGCGCCTGCGCCTGAAGGTGTATGCGCCCGATGACGACCTGCCGGTCATCCCGTCGGTCATCGGCGTCTGGAACAGTGCCAACTGGTACGAACGCGAGGCATTCGACCTGTTCGGTATCCTGTTCGAGGGGCACCCGGACCTGCGCCGCCTGCTGACCGACTACGGTTTCGTCGGGCATCCGTTCCGCAAGGATTTCCCGCTCAGCGGCAACGTCGAGGTCATCTACGATGCGGAGAAGAAGCGGGTCGTCTACCAGCCGGTCAGCATCGAGCCGCGCGTGCTGGTGCCCAAGGTGATTCGTGCCGGCAGCGTGGATGCCGTCGATCTCCTGCAGCTGGCCGATGAACCGGAAGCGGCCGCCGGGGGGGCGGAATAGGATCATGCCGGAAATCCACAACTACACACTGAATTTCGGCCCGCAGCACCCCGCCGCACACGGCGTGCTGCGCCTGGTGCTGGAAATGGACGGCGAGGTGATCGAACGTGCCGATCCGCACATCGGCCTGCTGCATCGCGGTACCGAGAAGCTGGCGGAGAGCAAGCCGTTCAACCAGAGCATCGGTTACATGGACCGGCTCGATTACGTGTCG
>CAZMAK010000241.1:0-1575 GCA_964564245.1 uncultured Ectothiorhodospiraceae bacterium
AGAATATCGGCAATGGCTTTCAATACTCCGGCCTGGTAGGCGCTGCGTGCCCCCCCGCCCGGCAACACCAGACCGGTGACCTGTGGCTCATGCTTTTTCTTGAATGAAAGCCAGTACATAGGCAGTGTGCCGTAACGCTCAATACTAAATTATAGTATCGGCCCGACTGCGGGATCCTGACCGCCAGGATTAATCCTGTACCTCCCTGACCGGCCTGGTTTTCACGGCAATACGGGCTGCCAGGTCGGCGACAGACGGTTCCCGTGAGGTCTCTACCTCGACAACGTGCTCCCGCTCATTTGAAACCAGTGGTTCCTGTGACCTGAGCTGGGCTTCCAGTACGTCGATTCCGGCCTCGGACGGGTCCCTGCCGGAGTCCTGTCTCTCGCGTATCCGGTTACGGAGCGTGCCCTGATTCGCGGAAAAATGCAGCAGCACGAACGGTACCCCGAGCTGCCCGGCAAGCAGGCGAAATCGCTCGCGTTCATTGTGCTTCAGGAAAGCCGCGTCAACGATGGCCGTGTAGCCGCCTTCAATCAGATATCGCGCCAGGTCGGCGAGCCGCGCGTAGGTTTGCAGGCCGGCTTCCACCGTATAGATACCGGTTTGGACTCCGGAACCGGTCTTTGCATCCATTCGATATCCGAACAGGCGTTTGCGCTCCACATCGGATCGCACCTGAATTGCGCCCATGCTGATGGCCAGCCGTGAGGCAACCCAGGACTTGCCTGTGCCCGAAACGCCGTGCGTGATGACCAGGGCCGGGGCAACAGAGCCGGCATAACGGGTAGCCAGTTGCACATAGGACTCATACTCGGTCCATGCGGCCTCTTCTGTTTCCGCAGACATCGCCGCCTGGTCCAGACGCAATACTGCAACCTTGGCGCGCACCAGTGCACGGTAGACGAGGTAGTAGCGCAGTATCCTGACACCGGCATAATCGCCGGTCTGTTGCAGAACAGCATTCAGAAAGCGGTAGGCCAGTTCCGGGTAACCGCGGTCCTGAAGGTCCATCACCAGGAAAGCGTTTTCGCTCATGACATCAATCCAGCGCAGGCGCGGATTGAACTCAATGCAGTCGAACGGCGTAATGCGACCGTCAATCAGCGCCAGATTGCCCAGATGCAGGTCGCCGTGACATTCACGCACAAAGCCATCGGCCTTGCGCGACTGGATCACGGATTCCTTGATCTGGAACTCCCGCTGACAGCAGCGTTCCAGATGATCCAGCTGTTCCCGACGATTCGAAGCCATCGGGGCTGCCCGGATGTGCGCAAAATTCTCAGTAACCCAGTGATGTATATCGCGCGGCAGTCCGTATTGATCACCTGCTCCTGCAACGGCTGCCCGGGCATGCATGGCGGCGACCAGCCCGGCAATTTCATCGATCTGGTCCGGGGTAACGCCATGACGGGACGCCATGCTGCTCAGCAGGGCCTGCTGGGGAAACTGGCGCATCCTGACCGCGTACTCAATCGGGCGGCTCTCCCCGCGCAAGGAGGATGTTCCGCGCTTCCCCCCACGGCAACGACATCAAGGTAGAGACCGGGGGCGAAGCGCCGGTTCAGCCGCACT
>CAZMAK010000242.1:0-1532 GCA_964564245.1 uncultured Ectothiorhodospiraceae bacterium
CGGTCGCATGCGGGGAGGGTCGCACAGCGCGGCCGGGCGTGGGGGTACAGTCGGCCGATGGTGCGCCGTGACGACGCCGATGGTCCCGACCTGGGGCAGGACGCGTCTTGCTGCGCTTCTCCAGCGGGTGCAAGTCCCGCCCCGGTAGGCGTCGGTGCGCCGGGTAGCAGGCCGCCGGAGCGCGGAGAGATCCGCGGTGCCGAAGCGCGGCGTCAGGAGCCCCGCGAGGGGAGGCAAGGACGCGGGCCGCAACATGAAGTGAAGCTTGCAGCCTCGACAGATTCACAATCGGGACGCCGAGCCGATCATCTCACGGCGAAGGCAACACCGGCGACGAGGAGCTCCGAACAGGTCGTCGTCGGGTCCCGCGGGGTAGGGAGCGCAGCACGCGTCCAAGGAGAAGCACGGAACACGGGAGATCCGTCTGCACGGCCCTGGTCAGGGCGACGCGACTCGAAGAGGCCGAGTGCCAGAGCGGGCGCGGTGCAGCGGAAGTCCGAGGGGATCGTAGTACCGACGAGGACGGCGCCGCAGAACGCCGTCGGAGGGAAGGGTCCCTGGGGTGGTCATGACGACGGAAGCCGCGAACACAAGGGCATGGTTGCAACGAGGAAAGTCGGCGTACCGGCTCACTCGCAACCCAACTCCCCCGACCGGCGAAAATCGGTCGACCACGTGGAGCGGCTACAACGGCGTCTGGGGGCAGCGGCCAAGCGAGACCGAGGAAGGCGATTCCACGCGCTGTATGACCGCATCTGGAGGCGTGACGTCCTCGAGGAAGCGTGGAAGCGAGTGAAGCGGAACAAGGGTGCGGCGGGCGTCGATGCCGAGACGATCGCGAGCATCCGGGCGTTAGGCGAAGAGGCGTTTGTCGACGACCTCTCGAAGACGCTCCGGGCAGGCACGTACCGACCGCAGGCGGTGCGGCGGCACTGGATTCCGAAGACAAGTGGAGGACGAAGGCCGCTGGGCATCCCGACGGTGCGCGATCGCGTGGTGCAGACCGCGGCGAAGCTGGTGCTGGAGCCGATCTTCGAGGTCGACTTCCAGGACTGCTCGTACGGCTTCCGGCGCGGTCGCTCGGCGACGCAGGCGCTGGAGGCGTTGCGGCTGCGCGGCTCCGGAGGCAAGGGTAACCATGTCTTCGACGCCGACATCCGCGACTTCTTCGGCAGCCTCGATCGCGAGGTGTTGATGAAGCGCGTGATGCTGCGGGTGAGCGATCGGCGGGTGCTCGCGTTGTTGCGGATGTGGCTCGCGGCAGGCGTGATGGAGGATGGCCACGAGACCAAGCTCGTCAGCGGGACACCGCAGGGCGGCGTGATCTCGCCGCTGCTGTCGAACATCTACCTGTCGTTTCTCGACGAGCGGTGGACGAAGCAGTGCGCCGACCTCGGCACGCTGGTGCGGTACGCCGACGACTTCGTGATCATGTGCAACACGAGGAAGGACGTCGACGAAGCGGAGCGTCGCGTGAAGATGATCTTCGCGCGGTTGCGCCTGGAGCTGCACCCGGACAAGACGAGGAAGCT
>CAZMAK010000243.1:0-1525 GCA_964564245.1 uncultured Ectothiorhodospiraceae bacterium
CGGGATGCCCGGGTGACCGCAATGCCATATGTGAAGCGAAAGACATTTACGGGAGTGCTCGCACGTCAGCACCAGGGGCCGGGACGGGAAGGGCGCATGTTCCCTGGCGCTGCGGAATGCTAGAATGCCGGCTGGTTAATCGATACGGGCCGGACGCCATCTCATGACCAGCCGAGCCATTTCTTACGCCGTATTGCTGGCAAGTACCGCAGCGCTCACCGCCTGTGATCGCAACGGGGCCGGGTCTCAGCCGGTAAGTTACGCCGAGGATGTGGCACCCATCCTGCAAAAGCACTGCGCCGAATGCCACGTGGCCGGAAAGGAGGGCACGGAGGCGACCGGCTTACGGGTGGACTCCTACGCCGCGCTGATGAAGGGCAGCCAGGACGGGCCGGTCATCAAGCCGGGCAAGGCCAGGACCAGCTCGCTGTACATCCTGATCACCGCCGGGGATCACCTGACCGTCAACATGCCGCGCGGCAGGGAGCCGCTCAGCGCCGGGGAGATCGAGACCCTGCGGGCCTGGATCGACGAAGGCGCCCCCGAAAACTGATTTCCGCACTGCCCGGAGCAGGGCCGAGCGACCCCGCGCTGCGTCCGCATTTCCCCGAACCGCGTGGTTCCGCCTTGTCCGGGCCCGGCCTGCGTTACCCTGTGTGACCATGGCTGTCAAAGGGGGTAAACCAGGGTTTCCTGACTGCAGAAGACAGTAAGATAAAGCCGTGGTCTGTCCCCTGTATTGTTTGTTGCGCCGGCGCGCGGGAATCCCCCGGCCTGCAGCGGCTTCGGCCTGCCGCCGGTTTATCGATCCCCGTTACGACGAGAAATGAACCTCGGTCTCTATATTGCATTCCTGGCCGCGACGCTGACGCTCATCCTGCTACCAGGCCCCACCGCCATGCTCATTTCCTCGAAGAGCCTGCGCCACGGGGTGAAAGCGGGCCTGGTGGCTGTCGCTGGCTGCGCGTTTGCCGCTGCGGTGCAACTCCTGGTGGTCGTGGCGGGACTGGCATCTGTGGTCGTCTTCGTCAATGACTGGTTCGAATGGATTCGATGGATCGGGATCGCCTATCTGGTGTATCTCGGCGTCACGGCATGGCTGGATTCAACGGGTGCTGCGGCCGGGCGAACCGTAACCTTGTCGCCGATATCCGGCTATCACGATTTTGCCGATGGATTCCTCATTACGCTCACCAACCCGAAGATGCTGCTGTTTCCTGGCGCCTTCCTGCAGCAATTCGTCGACCCGGCGCTTCCGGCATTGCCACAGTTGCTGGTGCTTGCCGCCAGCTTCCTGATCGTCGCAGTGACAATGGACACCCTGTGGGCATTACTCGCGGCGAGGCTGGGCCGGCACGTGGCGGGAAGCCGGTCACGGCGGGTAGCCGACCGAATGGCAGGCTCGATACTGATCGGAACGGGTGCCCTGCTGGCGCTGATGCGGTGGAGCGGGTTGTTCACTCAGCCGTGAATCAACCGGGCCGGAGCCCTGGCGCTGGACTGTGCACGAAATAATAATTCAACA
>CAZMAK010000244.1:0-1515 GCA_964564245.1 uncultured Ectothiorhodospiraceae bacterium
AGATTGCTTCGTCACTACGTTCCTCGCAATGACGAATGAATCAGAGGTTCCCTAAAGATCCGCCCAGGGTCTTTTCCAGCCGTTGCAAAATCAGCGATCCTCCAGCACGCTCACCACCACGCGCCGGTCGGTACGCGGCCCGTCGAACTCGCAGAAGAAGATGTTCTGCCAGGTGGACAGCCCGAGGTTGCCGTCGATCAGCGGCACGGTCTCCGAGGGGCCGACCAGTCCGGACTTGAGATGCGCATCGCCGTTGCCGTCCTGCGCGTCGTGCAGCCAGACACCGCAGGGAATGAGCTTGCGCAGCAGGTTGACGACATCGGTCTGCACGCTGTCGTCCCAGTTTTCCTGGATCATGATGGCCGCGGTCGCGCCCTGGGCATAAAGGCTGACCAGGCCGTTCTGCACACTGCTCCGGCGCACCACGTCGCGCACCCGGTCGGTGATATCGACCAGCACTTCGCGCTGTGTGGTTTCCAGTGTGATGATTTCGCGCACGGGTGCATGCCTCCGGCGGGTGACGGGTTCTATTCGCAGCCGGTCATCCGCCGGTGCGGGTCTCCTGGCGGATTTTCCTGCCGCCGAAGGTCAGGGCGTGAGGATGGTTCCCTGCACCTGCTCTTGCCTTCGCCCGCGAACCTGCCGGTGCCTACTGTTTTCTGCCCAGCAATTCGATCGCGTAGCCGTCCGGGTCCTGCACGAAGGCGATAATCGTGGTTCCGGCGTTCATCGGACCGGCCTCGCGGATCACCTTCCCGCCACGGCTGCGCAACGACTCCACCGACTCGTACACGTCGTCCACCTCGATGGCGATGTGGCCGAAACCCGCACCGAGCTCATAGTGGTCGGTATCCCAGTTATACGTCAGTTCGATCACGGCCTCGTCCTTCTCGTCCCCGTAGCCGACGAAGGCGAGCGTGAATTTACCGTCCGGGTAGTCCTTGCGCCGCAGCAGGCGCATGCCCAGCACCTTGGTATAGAACTCGATGGAGCGTTCCAGGTTTCCGACCCGCAGCATGGTGTGCAGCAAACGCATGATAGACCTTCCTCCGGCGCTACCGGTCAGGGTTCCCAAAGAATAAATGGCCACGGAAACACACGGAACAACACGGGATACTTATGAATCGTTGTTTTGTCTTCCGTGGATTCGGTGTGTTTCCGTGGCCATTTACCGGATTGTAGTTTCAAATCAATGCCATTGCGGCCTGTGCCCGGCCTTCATCTATGCCGTTTCACGCTGGCCGCAATGCGCATGCGCAGTGCGTTCAGCTTGATGAAACCTTCGGCATCCTTCTGGTTGTAGGCGCCGGCGTCGTCCTCGAAGGTGGCGATGCGTGCATCGAACAGGCTGTCGGTGTCCGATTTGCGCCCGGCGAGGATGATGTTGCCCTTGTAGAGCTTGAGCCGCACGATACCGTTGACATGTTCCTGCGAGGCGTCGATCAGTTCCTGCAGCAGCCTGCGTTCCGGGCTCCACCAGTAGCCGTTGTAGATCATGCTCGCGTAGCGCGGCAT
>CAZMAK010000245.1:0-1506 GCA_964564245.1 uncultured Ectothiorhodospiraceae bacterium
TGCGGCGACAGCCGGTAAAGCTGAGCCGGCGCCTGCGCACCTACCTGCTCAATTATGCCTACCCGGGCAACATTCGCGAGCTGCGCAACATTATTTTCCGCATCTCCTGCCTGGCCAGTGATACCGCCGATTTCGAACACCTGCCGGAGACCATTCGCCCTGATGTGCCGGAGTTGAAGCAGGAGGAGAACGGGGAGGGCGAGAAACATCTTTCGCTCGCGGATGCCAAGAAGGCCGCCAGCGACGCCGCGGAGCGGCAGATTCTGGAGCGGGGCCTGCAGGAGCAGGGCGGTAAGGTGTCGGAACTTGCCCGGCAGCTGGATATGAACCGTTCACACCTGCAGACCCTGCTGAAAAAGCACGGCCTGAGTTCCAAGAATTACCGCGTAAAAAGCTGAACCGGCCAGGTGATCAGTGCAGCGCCGCGGCGGCCTGCTCGCGAGTGTAGAACAGGCCGTTGCGTAAAAATCCGGCGATCACAGTGTCCTTGATGGCGCTGACCCGGCCCGCGGCATCACGTTGCACCACCCACTCCTCGGGCAGGCCATCGAGCAGATGCATCGGAGCGAGACGCCCGTCGGCAAAACGCGCCAGCGCCGACCGGCCGGAAGCCAGGTCGTGGAACGCCGGACGGAATCCGACGGAACGGTTTTCCTGGCTGATCCCGCCGGTACCGACGAACGCCAGGTTCTGTCTCCTGAGTGTTTCCGTGGTCAATAGCTTGTTCATGGGTTTCGCCTCGCTGATTTCGGTGTGTTGCTCGTGTATTTAGTGAAAGCATCGATCATGCCAGTTCCGCTTTTCTGTACGGGTTGTATGACTAAGTATCAGAAAAAGCGTAATTAAATTATTAAATGGCAGATTTTAGCGAAGCGGGTATTAGGTCAGGATCGGGTCGTCGGCAGGCTGTTAGCCAACACGTTACGGCAAAATAGTCGGCTTCATGGCAACACGATACGCAGGGTGACCGGAGCTTTTGTTCGGGGTGAGGTGGTCGGCGGCTGCCACGGTCTGTACAACTGCGCGGAGGCGGTTCGTTCAGCAATGTGTTGCGCAAAAAAAAGCGGAGTTCACGAGGAACTCCGCGAGTCGGAGGGTTGGGTGTATTCGAGTACGGTTGTGTCAGCCGCCGATCAGTGCCGGGCTGGCGGCGTTCACCGACAGGGTATTGATATCGAAGTTGTTGACGATATTGCCGGAGCTCTCGGAGTTGCCGCTGCCGCCGCTGGTGAAGATGTTGAAGATGTTCGGATTCTGGAACAGGTTGTAGTTGTTGGTGATGATGTTGTAGATGCCTGGCGCCCGCGCACTGGATAAGCCATGCGGCTCCAGGCGTGCTACCTGCCAGCCGCCGGTGTAACCGCCGCGGATCTGCATCACGGCCGCCCGGTCGAGGTCTTTGCTTACCACTAAATCGTTGATGACGAGCTTGCTCATTGTCGGGTCTCCTGGGTCTGTGGGTCAGATTCGCTGTGAGCGGCGTGGCGGTTTGCCGCCGCTGGCTGA